>JBKHHL010000042.1:0-17902 GCA_046539175.1 Desulfosudaceae bacterium | reverse complement strand
GCCATTATATCACATAAATTATAAAAGCGAAATATTAAATGTTACATGGTACTAGGGAAAATCGCAACAGAGCGCCGGCCTGGTATTTTTCAAAGTCCTCGTGGGCCTCAAAAATATGTTCAACTTCGGCGCCCTGGGCCAGGGCGCCGGCCACCATCTCCTCGGCCAGATCATCGGTTTTTTCCATGGCGCCGCCGCAGAGCGGACAGGTTTCCTCATGAGTGGACAAGAGATGATCCCGGGGGCAGAGGAAACCGGATTTGGTGAAATGCCCCCCCAGGACCAGGGTGTGCACTTGTCACTTGTGGAGGGCCTGGATAACCGGCTCCGAACCGTTTGGCAGTCATCCCGCTGGATGAGGGTACGCGTCCGCAGCAGCTGGTACAGTTTTTCCCCGCACTTTCCGGGGCCGTTCACTCGGCTTTTCAGGCCGTGGTGACCCGCCGGCGCAGATCCTGGGCGTTGCGCACGGCATATCCCTGGGCGTCGTTGTTGAAAAAGACATAGGCATCCCGACCCTCCTGAAGACAGGCGGTGATCTCCCCGGCGGCGGCGGCCAGCTCCCGCGCCGGATAATCGCCGCCATCTTGGCCGTGAAAACGCCAATAAGACCAGTCGGCGGTAAACTCCCGGGGATGTCCGTCAATCAAGTCGTGAATACACAAAGCCGCGCCGTGGCGGCGAAGAATGGCGAATACTTCCTGGTTCAGCCAGCGCTCGTCCCGGAATTCCAGGGCCCAGCGCCAGCCGGCCGGGGCAGCTTCCAGAAAAGATGCCAGTCGTTCGGGCGCGGGCCGCCAGCGAGGGGGCAGCTGGACCAGTACCGGCCCCAGCCGTTCACCCAGGCGGACGGCCCGATCCGTAAACACGGTCAGGTGCTGGTCCGGATCTTTCAAGCGTTTGATATGGGAACCGTAGCGGCTATATTTGAGTACGTAGCAGAAATCTTCGGCGGCCGCCTGCCGCCAGTGGTCAAAGGTCTCGGCTTCCGGCAGGCGGTAAAAGGTATTGTTGATTTCCACCGCCGCAAAATGGCGCTGATAATAGTCAAACCATTCTTTTTTCCGCAGTTCGGACGGATAAAAGACGTTGCGCCAGTGGTCGTACTGATATCCCGAGGTACCGATATACAACCGTCCGTTGTCGCTACTCATGATTTTTTCTCTTGGCCGGCGGGCTGGTCGCCGGCCGGAATGTCTTCCAGCCGATTTCCGGATTTGCCCAGCCGGACCCCGGGCTTGCTGACAATTTCCACGGTGCTCGCCTGGGGTCCTTTTTCCCCGGGCGATTCCACATACCGCACGCCCGTGCCGGGTTCCAGGCGATCGAAATCGTCATGCAGGACACTGTTGCGGTGAAAATATACCTGGCCGCCGTCCACCGTCCGGATGAAGCCGTAGTCTTCTTGAGGAAAAAGGCGCAAAACCACTCCCTGCAGCTCCTGCTCCGGGTGGCGCTTGACGTGGTGCCGCTGCTGTTCCGCCAGTTCCCGGGCCTGCCGTTCGGCCGCCTCAAAGGCCTGGCGAATGGTGGTGGCCACGCTCTCATGCAGGTTACCGGCGGTTTCCTCCCGGCGCACCACGATCTCGTGTTCCGGAGGGACATGGGCGGCCACCCGCACCCGATAAGGATTGCCCGTCTGCTGATGTTTCTGCCGGGCTTCCACGGCCACCCGGCAGCTGACCATATGCGGACAGACGCGTTCCATCCGGGCTGCTTTTTCGGCAATCAGAGTATCCAGGTACTCGGTTTTTTCCACACCGCGAAAAGTGACTTCCAAGGGTACTTCCATAATGCTCATCCTTTAGTAAAATGTTCCCGGAAAACCGGTACCTCCGGTGTTGCCGGAAAAAAATCCGTTCCGGTACTGAATCTTTTTTTATAGTAAAAAGAATCGCCCGTTTTGCCAATGGGGCCAATAATCCATTTTGGGAGGGCGGCGATGCAGAAGGGGGCGGGCGGCTGTCGCGGCAAAAGGAGGCCGATCCGGGGCGGAGAAGATGGAACCGCCGACGGGTGCCCGGTTCCTGAGGATTGATGCAGGTTTGCCCCCTACAGGATTCATGGCAGAAAAATACTTCCGGGAAAGTATTGGCGGCAACTGACAACAGATATAATTTTATTATAAACGTGGATCTATTCATTACCTGATCCGACCGGCCCGGGCAAAGGGAGGAGGCCATGACGGTGGTTCATGACCAACAACAATTGCGGAACCAGCGATGGGTCTTTGCCCATCGGGAGGAGGCCGGCCGCAGGCTGAGCCGGATGCTGGAACCGGTCTACGGCGGTACCAAAGACACCATCCTCCTGGCCATCCCCATGGGGGGCGTACCCGTGGCCGCCGCTATGGCGGAAAGTCTGGGCTGCCCCCTGGAGGCAATCATCGTCCGCAAGATCCAGGTACCGGGCAACACCGAGGCGGGCTTCGGCGCCATGACGCCCCAGGGAGAGGTGTTTCTGAATCAGGCGCTGGTTAATCGTCTGGGGCTGACGGAAGAACAGATTCAACGGCAGGCCGACCAGGTGCGGAGGGAGCTGGCCGAACGCGACCGGTCTTTGCGGGGTGGACGACCCTTTCCCGAACTGGCCGGACGGACGGTGATCCTGGTGGATGACGGCCTGGCCTCCGGGTTTACCATGAAAGCCGCCGTCCACCTGGCCCGGAGACGGGAGGTGGCCCGCATAGTAGTGGCCGTGCCCACGGCACCCTGGCGAACCGTGGATGATCTGGCCGGACAGGTGGAGGAGATATACTGTCTCAATATCCGGGAAGGACTTTCCTTTGCCGTGGCCGAGGCCTACCAGCACTGGTACGATTTGTCCGAGGCCGAGGCGCGGCAACTTTTGTCCCGGTCTGTTCAAACCCCCGGGTAGACCGCTCATATCGCCGGGCCCATGTCGGCAAATCAGATTTTTCCCCGGAAATGTAAGCGACAGCGGCAACTTTCTTTGCTCCCGGCATTATTGTTGACTTCGTAAAAAGTCCCTACCTCGTCATTCCGGCGAATGCCGGAATCCAGAACTATTTGATTTTACTGGACCCCGGCCTCCGCCGGGGTGACGCAATAAGGGAAATCTCGACTTTTTACGAAGCCGTCATTATTTATAGTTCCAAAAATGCTTGACTTTTTAATTAAACAGCGTTAAATTAACAATGTTTAATTAAAAGGAGTGAACATGCCCAAAGCCGCTCGCAGCCCGGAAGAAGTCCAGGAAGTCCGCAGCCGGATCCTGGAGGAAGCCGTTGACCTGATCACGGAAAAAGGGTTCGACCAGTTGAGCATGCGATCCATTGCCGGGCGGGCCGGCATGACCGCGGCCAACATCTACAACTACTACCAGAACAAGGATGAACTCTACCTGGATATCCAGACCCACGGCTTCGCCCGGCTGTACGAAAGACTGGACCAGGCCGTCCGGTCAGCGGCCGATCCCCGGGAGCAGGTCCGGTCCGTCATCCGGGCCTATCTTTCCTTCGGCCTGGACTGTGCCAGCCTGTATGAAATCATGTTCAGCCTGAACACGCCCAAGTTTGCCGATTACCAGCACACCCCTCTGGAACCGGTGGCCTTTATCGAAAAGGAGACCGCCCTGCAGTCGGCCCGGCTGGTGATCGAAACCTTTGCCGCCGTGCCCCCGGAGGCCGCGCCGGTCTCGCCGGAAGAGGCCTATTTCCGGACCATCCAGGTCTGGACCGCCCTGCACGGCCTGGTCAGCCTGCGCAACAGCCGGGTATTGCAGGAAGTAGAAGAAGACACCGCCGCCTTTATCGAGCGCTGCGTGGAAGAATACAGCCGGCTGTTTTTCCGGGACAATGTCCCGCTGTAAGGAGAAGCCCATGAATCACCTGCTGTACTGGTTGTTTGGCACCATGGCCCTGCTCTTCAACCGCCTGCCCCGGCTGAACGCCTGGCTGCGACACCAGGATGGATACTTTGACTTCACCCTGGGGTTTCAGACCGAAACCGGCACCGTGGACCGGGCCATCCGGGTGGCCCAAGGCCGCATGAGATCCCTCAGAAAAACCCCGCCCGGAGCCGACCTGGTGCTCTCTTTCCGGGACAACCGCACCCTGCTGGAAATGCTGACCACCACGCCCAACGAAATCCTGACCCTGATCCTGCACAACAAGATGAAACTGTCCGGCAACCTCTCCTACCTGCAGGTATTCAATTTCTATGTTTCCCTGCTGGCCGGTCCCCTGCACCAGCGGATGCTCCGCCGCAGACAAAAGCAGGACCGCGCCGCCCGGCGGGACACCTACGGTGAATCGTGCTGCCGCTCGCCCAATCAATCCCCGCGGCCGGAGCAACAACCTTTGCGGGTTACAAATGGAGCGGATCCGGGCGTGCGCTTCCTGGGAGAATCATATCTGGCGGACTATACCCTGGACGACTTTCCCCGGCTGCAAGCCATGCTGGCGGAGCATTTTACAGCCAGGCCCCGGGTCTGCATCGAGCGCCCCCGGCTGCTGACCCGCTGGTACCGGGAAAACGGGTTTGAAACCGACCGTGACGGACGCCCCTGGCCGCCGGTACTCCGCCAGGCTCATGCTTTCAAGTACCTCATGGAGCAGAAACAGCCGAAGATCGCGCCGGGCGCCCTGCTGGCCGGTTCCACCACCGCCTGCCTGCCCACCGGCGTGGTCCTCTACCCCGACGCCCACGGCGGTCTCCTCTGGGGCGAACTGGCCTCCATCGCCGACCGCACCCTCAATCCCTATGATATCTCCGCCGCGGACGTGCGCGCCCTGCATCATGAAATCTTTCCCTTCTGGATCAACCGCAATTTCAAGGAGTACGCCCGTCAGAAGCACGACTATCCCCTGAGCATGAAGATCGAGGAACGCTGGGTCTATTATTTTGCCTGGAAATCCATCGCCATCTCTCACACCATCCCCGATTATCCGGCCATCCTGGAAAAAGGCACCAGCGGGCTGATCCGGGAAATCGAGGAGGATTTGACGGCCGGTGAAGAAAAAGACGAAGCCGCCCGCCAGACCCTGGCGGCCATGAAGCTTTGCCTGGAAGGAGTGGCCGCCTATGCCGGCCACTGCGCCGACGAAGCCGACCGCCAGGCCGCCGCCAGCGACGATCCCGCCCGGCGGGAAGAGCTGACCCGGCTGGCGGCCATCTGCCGGCGGGTCCCCCGACAGCCGGCCCGGACCCTGCCCGAAGCCATCCAGGTGGTCTGGCTGGTCTGGGTGGCCCTGCACATGGAAAACACCAATACCGGGCTGTCCTTCGGCCGCCTGGATCAATGGCTGCAGCCCTATTTCCGCCATGACATGGAAAGGCTTGCCACCGCCGAAGAACGGCAGGCATACGTCCGGCAGGCCCTGGAACTGACCGGCTGCCTGCTGATGCGGGCCACCGATCACCTGCCGCTGGTGCCGGACATCGGCAACTACCTTTTCGGCGGCAGTTCCTCGGACCAGGCCATCACCCTGGGCGGTGTCACCCCCGCCGGGGACGACGGGGTCAACGACATGACCTACATCTTTCTCAAGGCCACGGAAATGCTGGCCATCCGCGACCCCAACGTCAACGCCCGCTTTCACCCGGGAATCAACAGTGATGAATACCTGCAACGTCTCTGCGAGGTCAACTACGTTACCGCGGCAACGCCTTCCATGCACAACGATCGTTCGGTCATGGCGGCCCTTTCCGGGAACGGCTACGCGGCCGAAGATATGCGCGACTGGTCGGCCACCGGCTGCGTGGAACCGACCCTGTCCGGCCGGCACATGGGCCATACCGGTTCTGTCCTGATGAACCTGGTTTCGGCCCTGGAGATGGCCCTGAACAACGGCCGGCATCCCCACATGGACCTGCAGTTCGGACCGGCCTCGGGCACCATTGACCAGTTCGCCGATTTCGAGGACTTTTTCCGGGCCTATGAAACCCAGCAGCGTTTTCTCATCGAGCAGGCCGCCTCCCTGAATAACCTGCTGGCCGAGGCCCATGCCTTTATCCGGCCGACGCCTTTTCTCAGCAGCCTCATGGACGGATGCCGGCAGACCGGGCGGGATGCCACCGTCGGCGGCGCCCGCTACAACACCTCCGGCACCTCCAACATCGGCCTGGCCGACGTGGTCGACTCCCTGCTGGCCATCAAGACCCTGGTCTTTGACGAGGAACGGACCTCCTTTCCGGCCTTGAAACAAGCCATTGACGACGATTTTGTCAATGATCCCGGCCTGCGGGAGCGCATCCGGCGGCAAGTGCCCCTGTTCGGCTCCGGTCATCCCGCGGCCGTGGCCATGGCCCGGCGGGTGGCCGCCTTTATCCATGACACCTGGCACCGGCAGACCAATTACCGCGGCGGCCATTACACGGCCGGATTCTGGTCCATGTCCCAGCACGTGGCCTACGGCAATCTCTCCGGCACCCTGCCCTCGGGCCGGCAACAGGGCAAGCCCTTCACCCCCGGGCTGACCCCCCACCCCGAGGCTTCGGCCAGCTTTCTGGACAACATCCGCGACGTGGCCGCCCTGGATCCGGCCGCCCTGGACAACAACATCGCCTTTAACGTCAAGCTGGTCCCGGACGCCAAGGAATCCCGAAGACAAATCGTGGAGGCCATGTACGCCTACGTTAAAACCTATTTTGACCTGGGCGGCATGCAGATGCAGTTCAACGTGGTCAGTTCCGAAACCCTCAAGGCCGCCATGGCCGACCCGGACAGCTATCGTCACCTGCTGGTGCGCATCTCCGGCTATAACGCCTATTTTGTCACCCTCAACCGGGAAATGCAGCTGGAACTGATCGAACGGGCGGAATACGGCCTGGGATAAACGCCGGCCTTTCTCCCCGGATCTGTGGTAAACGGATCTGCGGTAAACTTGAAATTTCCTCTCAGTGGGATATATAATATAAATATTAAGGTTTTACGTTTTTACCGCAGGTGACCCGGGACAAGGCCGATATTCACCCCGGCCACAACCAGAAAACATGGAGGAGCGTTTATGAACCGGGATGATATCATCAGAACAATTGCCGAATTGCTGATAAGAGGCGACATTATGCCCTGGAATCCCGAAAAAGCCGCCCGGGAACGTCTCGGCCATTGTCTGCAACGGCCGGATATACAGCTATACCGAGTTTGCGGAGAAGCCGGGAATAGAAAATAAAAACTCGTTCACAGGAGATCCGGATGAAAAAATCAGTTACTAAAATTATTGCTCTGCTGACGGTGGTTTTCGCCGGCGCCGGCTTGGCGCTTTCTTCCGAATCCCCGAAACCGGAAGAGCCCGTGATAGAGGCCCAGCCAAAGCCCGCCGGCAAAATCAGGACCCTTTCCAATGGCACCGAGCTCGGAGGCCGGCCGGAAATGCCGGCGCAGTATCGCGTAACCGAACCGGCCGGAATCCGAACCGAAAAGGTTGCCGGCAATCTGAACATCCCCTGGGACATGGAGTTTTCCCCGGACGGAAAACTCCTTTTTTTCACCGAACGACCGGGGAAAGTGCGTTTTATAAGATTTAAAGGCCAAGAAACCATTCTGCAAACCTGGATGGATACCGCAAGCTCGACCCTGCACCTGGGAGAAGGAGGTTTAATGGGGATTGCGCTGCATCCGGATTTCGGGACCGGCCGGATGGATGATAAAGGCCGGCCCCTGGACTGGATATATTTGTCGGAAACCTATGGATCCACCCAAGACCCGGCCAACCGGATTTTCCGGGTCAGAAAAATCAGCACTCCCGAAAAGGAAGAGCTGGAGCGGGAAGTGCTCCTTGATCAGATACCCGCGGCCTCCTATCACAACGGTTCGCGCCTGGCCTTCGGACCCGACGGGATGCTGTATGCAACCACGGGAGACGCCGGTACCCCGTCAAAAGCCCAGGAGCTTGAGTCCTGGGCCGGCAAGATTCTCCGCCTGACCCCCGGGGGAAAACCCGCCCCGGGCAACCCTTTTTCAGGGGACGGGGCCAGGGCCTATGTGTATTCATTCGGACACCGCAATCCCCAGGGACTGGCCTGGCATCCGGAAACAGGAGACTTATATGTTTCTGAACACGGTCCTTCCGGAGAGTTCGGGTTGCGCGGAAACGACGAGATCAACCTCATCGAAAAAGGCGGAAATTACGGCTGGCCCCGCGCTGTTGGGGCCCCGGGCGTCAAAGATTTAAATGATCCGATTCTGCTTTTCCCGGACCCTCACCTTCCCCCGGCAGGCATGGACTTTTACACGGACAATTCGATACAGTCATGGAAGGGCAGCCTTTTTGTGGGAAGTCTGCGCGGGGAACTCCTGCTTCGCGCCGGAATCGGATACAGCGGCGGCAGTCCCGAAATCACATCAATAGAGCGCCTTTTTGAAAAAGATTTTTTCAGCGGGGTCTATGGCCGGATCCGTGCCGTGTCCGCCGGCCCGGATGGTTTTCTCTACTTTGCTACCTCCAACCGGGACGGACGCGGCAGCCCCGCATCAGACGACGACCGGATCATGCGCCTGGTCCCGGAGTTATGATACGAAAGATATACCTGTCATGGCGATCCGGAAGAAGCGGCTTAAAAAAATGAGACAGGCGAGCAATTAGCCCGGATATTTCACGAGTCGACCTGATCGCGTCTGCTGTGTTACAGGGCACTCGCGGTAGATTTATTACAGATTCTCGTCCCGCGCCTTGCAGCTGCGTCCGAATCAACTCGGAAAATATGCGCCAGGGTGTCAGCCCGCGATTTTTTCCGGGTTGTTTTTTCCCGTGACAGGCCGGCAACGGCTGTGATAGAATTTATACAAGTTCATGGTCTTCTGTTATTTAGTGTCCATCCATTTCATATGGATGGCACCATCTGGTGTTTCCAATCCAGAAATGTGAATTTTTTCGCAAGGTCAAGGAAAACAAGGGGTTGCGCGGAGGCGTACTGGACGTACGCCGCACAAGCAACCCCGCAGTTTGACGTAGAGATTGCGGAAAAAGGCCATTTATGGGTGGAAACTATTTAAATCACAAAATATCATCGATGATAAAACCGCAACCAGCAGAAAAGGGCTGACCTTATCCTTCCGTGGACACTCTGCCCCCCATACTCACCTTTATAGTTCTCTTTTTTGAAGCTTTAGGCATTATCACGGCCCTGCACGCCATCCTGTTTATCCGGTCGGTCCAGGGCGCCGTGGCCTGGGCGGTCTCCCTGGTGACCTTTCCCTGGCTGGCCCTGCCCCTGTACTGGATTTTCGGGCGGGATAAGTTCAAAGGATACCGGGAGACCCTGCGGGCCGGAAACATTGAAGCTCGTCACCTCAACGAACGCACCAAAAAACGATTATCCCGGTACACCGCGGATATGCCCGGGACCGGCGACCCGGCCGAAGACTTTGACCGGGTCTTCACCCACCTGGCGGACATGGATTTTACCACCGGCAATTCCGTCACCCTGCTGGTTAACGGCCGGGAAACCTTTGAAACCATGCTCTCCCGGATCGAAACGGCCAAAAGCTATGTGCTGCTGGAATTTTTTATTGTTCGCGACGACCGGCTCGGCCGGCGGTTCCGGGACCTGCTCATTCGCAAAGCCGAACAGCAGGTAAAAATATATTTCCTCTATGACGAGATCGGCTCCCGCCATCTGAATCATGATTATATCGCTTCCCTTAAAAAGGCCGGGGTTCAGATTCGTCCCTTTTTTACCACCCGGGGACGGCGCAACCGGTTCCAGTTGAATTTCCGCAACCACCGCAAAATTATCGTCATCGACGGCCGGATCGGTTTTGTGGGCGGCCACAATATCGGGGACGAGTACCTGGATATCACCCGCAAATACGGCTCCTGGCGGGATTCCCACGTCATGGTGGAGGGGCCGGCCGTGCTGGGCATCCAGTTGACCTTCAACGGCGACTGGTTCTGGGCGACGCGGGAAAAACTGGAAATCGAGTGGAATATTCATCCCTCGCCGGAAAAGGACATGACCGTGCTGCCCCTGGCCACTGATCCCGGCCATGTCATGGACACCTGCCTGCTGTTTTTTCTGAACTCTATCCTGGCGGCCAGAAAACGCCTGTGGATTGCCAGCCCTTATTTCGTTCCCAATGACTCCATCATCGAGGCCCTGCAGATAGCCGCCTTAAAAGGCGTGGATGTCCGGATTCTTTTGCCCGGCCGGCCGGACAAGAAGATTGCCTACCTGGCCTCGTTCGCCTTTTTCCACCGGCTGTCTTTACCTGACATCAAAATATACCGGTATCAGCCGGGATTCATGCACCAGAAAGTGATGATCATTGACGACGACCGCAGCGTGGTCGGCAGCTCCAATTTTGACAACCGGTCGTTTAACCTGAATTTTGAAATGAACCTGCTGGTCAGAGACAAATTTTTTACCAGCCAGGTGGAAAAAATGCTGCTGGACGATTTTGAAAAAAGCCGCCTGGTGGTATACCCGGAAAAGGGGAAAAACAACTGGCTCTTCCGGCTGGTCGTGCGGATATGCAGCCTGTTTTCGCCGATTTTGTGACCGCTTTCCATAAAGCAGCAGGAGACTTGATATGAATGAAACCCGATGTTTGAAATGCGGCGGAGCGGTGGTTCTCCGCCGGACCTGACGGTCGACGATATTGCGCTGCCGTGACTGCGGCGCCGATTTTCCCGTCAGGGAATACAAGGAGCTGATGGACGAATATCTGGAATGTCAACTGGCCAACGTGCCCTGCGACAAATTATGATTTACCCAAGAGGCAGAAATGTTACAGACCAACGTTTTTTGCGGTACCCTACAGGTCGACCTGGACACCGGTATTGATATGCGGGACATCACCGGGCGGTTGGCTGATCTAATCGCCGAATCCGGGATCAGCAATGGTTTATTGAGTGCCGCCATGGTGGGCTCCACCGGATCTTTAACCACCATTGAATATGAACCCGGCGTGATCAAGGATTTAAAGCGGGCCATTAACTCCCTGGCGCCGCCGGAAGCGGTTTACGAGCATGAAAAGTCCTGGCATGACGGCAACGGCCACAGTCACGTCCAGGCCGCCATCATCGGCCCTTCCCTGGTTCTGCCGGTCAGAAACGGCCGTCTCCGGCTGGGTACCTGGCAGCAGGTAGTGGCCGTTAATCACGACAATCGGGCCCGCCGGCGCGACCTGGAAATAACCATCAGCGGGACTGCCGCCTGACGAAGTGCGGCACGGTTTCGGCCGCTGCCTGCCCGGTTATTGATTTCCTGCCTGATCCTGAAAAAACACTTTTTTATTAATCCGGAAACGGCTGAACCATCTCCCGGATACGCCCGGAAGCCACGGCTTCGCTGAACTCTTCGGCCAGTTCCCGGCTCTTGTGGGCCACCTTCTCCCAGTAGTCAAAACGGTCCTGGTTACGGTTATGAAAAGTCACAAAGTCCTTCCTATCGGGAATTTTACCATAAGGCAAGGTCGCGATAAAGGAAGGACGCGGCGCCACCATGAGTACATTATCCAGGTAGGAGGGGTTGGCCCGGCGCCAGGCGATCTTTTTGTCAAACCAGCCGGGAATAACCCGGTCCATGTAATGGGGAAACAGAACCAGGCGGTCCGGGTGGCAGGGAACGGGCAGATTGAGATGATAGTCGATAATACCGCCGTCCCGGTAGGCTCCGGCCGGAGCTCCGGGGATGTCGCGGACTCCGGCCATGACCAGGGGAATGGAGCCGGAGGCCAGAATGGCCGGCCGGATATTAGATTTGTTCAGGGCCAGGCCGCGAACCGGAAAATCGTCCGGCTCGGTCAGGAATTGACCGTCGCCGGGGTGATGGAAAACCACCCGTTCGAAAAACAAGCGCAGAGTCTTCCTGGAAACAGCGTTGCCCAGGGCCGCTCCGGCCAGGGCGGCCAACTGGGCCGGCCGGCCGCGGCGCAGCCAGACCGGGCCGGTCTCACGAACTGTGATAATATTGAGGTAAAAAAGGGGATGGTTCAGAACCTTTTCCAGGCCCGCCTGGCTGATGACTTCATCCAGGATATCCCGGGCCACCGCCGAAACTTCCGCCGGGGAGGGCTTGTCCCCGTAGCACTGCCGGATATAGGCGTTTTTTAAGCGGGCCAGAGCCGGGCGGGGGTCGTCGGAAGCAATGGTGGCGAACCGCCAGGTGCCGATGGATGAACCGATCAGGCGCAGCGGCTCGGACCGATCCCGGAAGAAATCCCCGAACAGGAAGCGGTCCAGCTCATACAGAATCAGCCATTTAGGACCACCGGCCGCCCCGGTCACGGCCTGGACCAGCTCCGGCCGCAACCCCTGATCCTGAATTATCGCCCGGGCTTTACGGCCCCCGTATAGCACCAGCTTGTCAGTCATATCCCTCTTTCCCGCGTGATTAATTGGTAAAAGTTCCACTCGCGACGAGGCTTACAGGAGCATGCCGCCGTCACAGGTGATACAGGTACCGGTGGTAAAAGAAGCCGCGTCCGAGACCAGGTAGAGCACGGCCCCGGCCATTTCGTCCGGCTGGGCCACCCGGTTCATGGGAATATTACTGACCGCGTAATCATAGATCTCCTTGGTGGAGATAATGGCTTCACTGAACTTGGTATCAGTCAGACCGGGCAGCAGAGCGTTGACGCGGATGTTCTTGTCGGCCAGCTCCTTGGCAAAGGCTTTGGTCAGGCCCACCAGACCGGCTTTGGTGATGGAGTAGATGCCCTGCATGGGAGCCGGGCTGACGGCGTTGACCGAGGCCACGTTAACGATGGAACCGCCGCCGGTTTCGACCATCAGCCGGGCGGCGTACTGGGTAATGAAAAAAGGGCCTTTCAGATTGACGTCGTTGGTTTTATCCCAGGCCCACTCCTCGGCGCCCAGCAGATCCCCGAAATAAGGATTGGTGGCGGCATTGTTGACCACGATGTCGAGTTTGCCGTAAGTCTTTTTGATGTGAGCGAAAAGTTCCTCCAGCTGCTCCATCCGGCCCACGTTACAGGCCACGGCCTCGGCCGAACCGCCGGCCTGCTTGACCTTGTCCACCACGTCCTGCAGGGGTTCGATTTTGCGGCTGATTAGAACCAGGCTGGCCCCGTTCCGCGCCAGGATTAAAGCGATGGCTTCGCCGATTCCCCGGCTGGCGCCGGTAATCAAAGCCACCCGGCCCTCAAGTGAAAAGTTACTCATGGTCTGCCTCCCGTTGATTGGTTTTCATAAAACTTGCGCGACTGTTATATCTTTCAGATTCCGGCGCAGGCGGCAAAATTTTCGCCCAGCAGTTTTTGCCGGACGGCCTCATCCGGGAACAATTCCTCAATCCGGTTTTTAATAAAGTTCATATCAAAGGTGTCCGCCTCATCGCAAAACCCGAAGGGACCGTCCGTGCCGAACAGGCAGCGCTCCGGCCCCAGGGCCCGAACCACCTGGCGGGTAATCTCCTGGTTGACGTAACTGCTCTGGGATAAATCCACCAGCACATTTTCATCCCGGGCGATCAGTTCCCAGGTGTCGGCGTATTCGGGAAATCCGGCGTGGGCCAGGATAAGAGTAAGACCGGGCACCTGTTCCAGCAGCGGGAAAAAATTGCCGTGAGCGCCGAAACCGGCGTGAATCAGCATGGGCATCCCGACCCTGGCGGCCTTGCGGGCCACCGGCACCAGCTCCACCGGGGCGTAACGATGCCAGTAGGGATGGGCTTTGACACCGATTGCTCCGGTATGATTCCACCACTTGTCAAAAACATCGACCGGATCATTGTCCCCCCGGGGATTGACGAATATCCACCCCAGGAAACGATCGGGATGAGCGTCCACCGCCTCAAACACCGGGCCGTTATCCGGATCCCGGTAAATGGTAAAGGTACCGCCCGGCATCTTGATATTTCCCTCCCGGGTAAACCGGGAAGCGGCCAGGCGGGCCGCCCAGCGCAAAGCGCGACGGGTCAGCAGAAACTGAAGCGCCCGGACAAGATGCGGGGACGGTTCCGGAAAAGGATCCACCATGGCCGCCATCAGGGCGGTCTGGTCGATACCGCTTTGATCCATCTTGGCCAGCAGCTTTTCCCGTGACAAAAGGCGTTCATCCAGATGAAAATGGCAGTCAATAATCATGCTATCTCCCCCTTTTTATCAGCCCGTGGCTGACCTTATTTTCCGACCGGCGGCCGCGAAACGGCCAACCAGAAAGGCCTTTCTAAAACTCCGGTGACTCCATGGCCCTCAGGGCCACTCTTTCCAGCACTTCCACCGCCGCGATAAGCATGCCGAAACGTTCGTCTTTGGTCTGTCCGTGATAAAAACGGTAATAAATCTGCTGGGCGATTACCGCCAACCGGAAAGTACCGAAAACATAATAAAAATTAAAGCCGCCCGGCAAGGACAAGCCGGTTTTGGCCAGATAGGTATCCACCACTTCCTTCCGGGTCATCATGCCCGGATAACCGGTCGGCAGCATGCGGATCATCTGCTGCTCTTCAGGGTCGTCTTTTTCCACCCAGTATCCCAGCGAAGAGCCCAGGTCCATCAGGGGATCGCCCACGGTGGTCATTTCCCAGTCAAACAGGCCGATGATCTCCAGGGGATTGTCCGGATTCAGGACCAGGTTGTCAAATTTAAAATCATTGTGAATGACGCAGGGCCGGTCCACTTCACCGGGCATGTTGACCCGCAGCCACTCCATGACAGCTTCGAAATCCGGCGCGTCGTCCGTCCTGGCATCGCGATAGCGCCCGCTCCAGCCCTCCACCTGGCGGCGCACGTATCCTTCGGGTTTGCCGAAATCGGCCAGCCCGACGCTATGATAATCAACCGCGTGCAGTTGACAGAGCACGTCAATGGCGTTTTCACACAACTGCCTGGTCTGATCCGGCGTCAGCTCGAGACCTTCGGGAAAGTCCTTGCGCAGAATAATGCCGCGGATGGATTTCATGACATAAAAATCACATCCCATCACCTCGTGATCGTCACAGAAAGCCAGCGGCTCCGGACAATAGGGAAAGACCGGATGCAGAGCGCTCAAGACGCGAAATTCCCGGGACATATCATGGGCGGTTCTGGCTTTCTTCCCGAAAGGAGGACGGCGCAGCACCATCTCCCGGTCACCCACCCGGATAAGATAGGTCAAATTGGAAAATCCACTGGGAAACTGCTTGATGACGACCTCGCCTTCAAGACCGGGGATGTTGTCCCTGAGATAAGCAGCCACCTTATCCGTATCCAGAGCCTCGCCTTCCCGAACATCCCGGGGAGTGTCCACAAAATCCATGTTCAACCTCATAACTCAGGTTATGTTTTTATTTTAAATATTTTTCTATGAGACCAGCCACAAAAGCGGCGTAATCGTCCACCGTTACCTTCCGGCCCCGGTATTTCCAGCGTTTCAGATACCAGTCCTGGAGCAGGGCCTTGATGGAGGCGGCGGTCAAAACCGGATCCACCGCGGTAAAACAGCCCTGCTCCATACCCGCGGTGATAATATCGGTAAACAATTGCTCGGTGTTCAGCTCGCTGGCGATGGCTTTTTTCCGTTCTTTTTTATTTAAATTCTTGGTCTCCATGTAAAAAAAATAGAACCAGGGCTGCATGATTTCGCTTAAATACAGATGGATCCTGATGGCGATACCAAGCTGCTCCTCGGGGTCACGTCCGGCCTTGATTTCCGTGTAGAGCACTTCACCGGTAACCCGGGCGCCGTGTTCCTGGATAATCCCCAGCAATTGCTCCTTGCCGGAAAAATAAGAATACAACGCCCCCAGACTCAAATCGGTCTCCCGGGCCAGGTCCCGCAGGCTCATGGCATGGAATCCCTTTTGATTACTCAGCTTCAGGGTGGCATTATAGATGTTGACCAGGTTTTTAACAACCACCGCCTCTTTTTTGACCTTGATCTGGTGACGGTTTTCGTAAAAAATGTCCCGGCAGATATCTTCCACCGACAGCCTCACCCGGTCTGAGAATTCCGCGAACGTCATGCCAGCTATTTATCCTTTTCGTAGTCCCTTAAAATACGCTTGGCCACCGACATCTTGTGGACCTCGTCAGCCCCGTCATAGATGCGGGCGGCCCGTTCATGGCGGTAGAAAAAGGCCAGAATGGTGTCGTCGGTCATGCCCAGCCCGCCGTGCACCTGCAGGGCCCGGTCGATCACCCGCTGCATAGTGTTGGCCACCACGAACTTGATAAAGGAGACATCGTAGCGGGCCTCTTTCTGCCCGTAATTATCGATCTTCCAGGCGGCGTGCAGGGTCATCAGGCGGGCGGCCTGGATTTCCGCGGCCGATTCCGCCACCCACTGGCGGATGATCTGACGGGTGGCCAGGGTGCGGCCATCGGGAAGAATCATTCTTTCGTTGGCCCGGCGGCACATCATGTCAAAACAACGCTTGCAGATACCCAGCCAGCGCATGCAGTGATGAATCCGGCCCGGTCCCAGGCGCTCCTGGGCGATAACAAAACCGTGGCCTTCCGGACCCAGCAGATTTTCCCGGGGAACCCGGCAGGACTGATAAAGAATCTCGGCGTGGCTGGCGTAATCACTGCCCTTTTCCCCCATGACCGGCAGATTGCGGACCAGGTTGAAGCCGGGGGTGTCGGTAGGCACGATGATCATGCTGGCCCGCAGATAGACCGGCGCGTCCGGGTTGGTCACGGCCATGACAATGGCGAACTCCGAACCCTCGGCGGCGGTGGTATACCACTTGTGGCCGTTGATGACATAATCATCACCGTCTTTTTCAGCGGTGGTGTCTAACAGAACCGGGTTTGATCCGGGCAGATCCACTTCGGTCATGGAAAAACAGCTCCGGATATCGCCGTTAACCAGGGGCATAAGGTATTTTTCCTTCTGGGCCTGGCTGCCGTGCAGATGCAAAATCTCGATGTTGCCGGCATCGGGCGCCTGGCATCCGAACACGTAATGGCCCAGGGGACAGCCGCCGAGAGCTTCGGAAACCAGGCCGTGCTCGGTCAGGGTAAGCCCCATGCCGCCCAGTTCCCGGGGGATCTGCGGACCCCACAGCTCCATTTTCTTGACCATGTCCCGCTTTTCCTTGAGCACCGGCACCATTTCGGCAAAATCATGATTGACGAATTCCTGCTCCAGCGGCTCCAGCTCTTTTTCGACAAACTCGCTGATCATCTCCAGAATGGTCTTCATCCGATCGGAAATTTCAAAATCCATGGTATTGTAACCTCCAGTTATTTAGGCATCATTATTTGTAGGTAACCAACCGGCCACCCGGCCCGGCCTCTCTCAGCCAGGGGTATTCATTGAACGAAGCCAGCATCAACTGCTCCGGGGTACATTTGAACCGGGTCAGGGAACAATTGACGATCTGCCAGTTGAGCCGCATGGCCATAACGTCGGACAGTCCCAGAGCCTTCTGAACCGCCACCGCCAGGGGACCGCCCGAGGTAAACACGGCCACCCGGCGACCCCGCCCGTCTCGTGCCATTATCTTATCCAGCCCGCGATTGACCCGGCCCACGAAAGATGGCCAGCTCATCAGGTCCGAAGAGGGATAATCACCGGTTACCCAGCGCAGCGCGGCCGCCTCAAAAATCCGCTTAAAAGCCGCCCCGTCGGTGAACATACGGGAGGCGTCCCGGTTCATGTCCTCGTCGTTTTCGACCAGAAGCGGAACAATGGTGGACAGGACGGCCCCGAAATCATATTCGGCCATTTCCGGTATCTCCTCCACCTCAAAGGAGTTCCGTCCCTGTTGGCGACAGAGATCCAGCAGCGGCCGGGCTGTCTGGCGGTGACGAACCTGGGGACCAACATAAATCTTGTCAAAAACAAAATCATGCTCCTTTAGGTAAGCCGCCAGTCGTTCCGACTGACGTTCTCCGGTTTCCGACAGGGCGTCGTAATCTTCCTTGCCAAAGGAGGCCTGGCCGTGTCGTATGAAATAAAGGGTGCTCATATAACTTCCCGGTTAATTAAGTTTGACGGCTTCGTAAAAAGTCCCTACCTCGTCATTCCGGCGAAGGCCGGAATCCA
>JBKHHL010000173.1:0-5062 GCA_046539175.1 Desulfosudaceae bacterium | reverse complement strand
GGATTCCGGCCTTCGCCGGAATGACGAGGTAGGGACTTTTTACGAAGCCATCAATCTTAACTCAAACCTAAAAATTGAACTCCGGCTGAACATGGTCACGCCCCTGTCAAGTTTGAAAGCGCGCGGTCTTAAGCCCAGAAAAAGCCTGGGGCAGAATTTTCTGGCTGATCCCGGAACGGCTGAAACCATTATCCGCCGCTGCCGCTTTTCCGGCCGGGAGACCGTCCTGGAAATCGGAGCCGGTACCGGCGCCCTGACCCTGGCCGCCGCCCGACAAGTGGCCCTGGTCCAGGCCGTTGAATCCGACGGGCGCCTGGTCGAAATTCTCAAGCAAAACCTGGGCGAAGAGGGCCTTGACAACGTCATGGTTATCCAGGCCGATTTCATGGATACTGATCTGTCCGCCCTGGCCGCCTCGGCCGGAACCAACTTGACGGTCATCGGCAACCTGCCTTATTACCTCTCCTCC
Organism: Desulfosudaceae bacterium; assembly: GCA_046539175.1. Lineage (GTDB taxonomy): Bacteria > Desulfobacterota > Desulfobacteria > Desulfobacterales > Desulfosudaceae > CAYTQK01. The sequence goes on along the minus strand of JBKHHL010000173.1, from coordinate 4,593 downwards.
CAGATCCTGGTACGCTTGATCGCCTACCGGCAATTGTTTGACCGGGCCGTGCTGATGTTTCAGCAGGAACTGGCGGACCGCCTGACGGCGTCGCCGGGTGGTCGGGACTACGGCCGTCTGTCCGTCATGCTGCGCTACTGCGCCGAGGTTTCCCTGCTGCTCCGGGTAAAGAGGCATTTGTTTTTCCCCCGGCCGGAGGTGGATTCCCAGGTCCTCCAGATCGACTTTACCCGGCGGGAAACCCCGGTCGACTGCCCCGACCTGATTCTTTTTAAAATTATCAAGGCCGCTTTCGGCAAGCGCCGTAAAACCATTAAAAACGCCCTGTCCAGCGGAGGCCTGGGTCTGACACCGGAGATCTGGACGACGATTCTGGAGCGAGCCGGGATATCTCCGGAAGTCAGGGCGGAAACCCTTGACGCGCCGGACTATGTTGAGATATGCCGGTATTATCGGCAAATAAGAAACAACAAACCAACAGGACAAGGAGACGATTAAAATGGACAGCAAGGAACAGGATGACCTGAAGTCCTTGATCGAAACCTGGTCGGAAACGGCCGCCAACACCAAACAGGCTTTTTTGCAGATAAAAGAACAGCTGGCCTCAAAACCGGACACAAAGCTCGCTTTTAAAGCTCGTCCCGGAGTCAGCTATTCGCTTCGGGCCGCCTGCCCCGGCCATGACCGCCAGCTGTTCGTCATGGCGGATGTGATCGATGATGAACCGGACAATCGGTGGCTGTCGGTCTGTTTTTACGGAGACATGATCAGTGATCCGGAAGAGCTGGGTGACCTGATCCCCGGCGGACTGCTGGGCGAAGATGGTTATTGCTTTGATATTGACGAGTGGCAGGAAGAGCTTATCAATTACGTTATGGCGCGGATTGACGAAGCACATCAAGCGGCGATTTCTTAAGTCCGGCTGCGGCCATACAATTCTGATGATTTCCGCCCGAATTCTCGTGATGACCCTGGCGGGGCGGGACCGTGAGGACCGTTATGAAACAGATCGTGATGGGACTGATGCTGGCGGCGGGCCTGTTAACCGCCTGTGCCTCCAATCAGCCGGTCGCGTCAACCGATCCGGAACCGGCCCGGGACGCCCGGAAAATTCTGCAAAGAGCCATGGACCGTTATTATCAGGGGTGCGACGCGGCGGCCCTTAAATATTTTGAGCAGGCCCATGAACTTTTCAGCCTGGCCGATCAGGTTGACCAGGTCGCCGTCTGCCTGAACAATATGGGCAATGTTTACCGGCGCCAAGGACGGGCGGAGGAGGCCCTTCTTTTTTTCGATCAGGCCGCCCGTCTTTTCCGGCAAACCGACAATCCGGCCGGCGTCGCCCAGGTTTTGTCCAACCAGGCCGCCACGCTGCTGGAGAACGGCAGCGACCAGGCGGCCGGGCCCATCCTGGCTGAAGCGGCTGCCCTGGTGCCGGCCGACAGTTCGCTGTCGGCCCGGATTATGAATCACCGGGCCATCCTGCTGATGCGGCAGAAGCAATACCAGCAGGCTGAAAAGACACTAAACCGGGCGGCCGACCTGGTTTCTTCCCGGGACGACCCCGCCCGGGCCACCATTAACGCCAGCCTCGGCCATTTGATGCAGCAAACCGGCCGTCATGAACAGGCCCGGACTTTTTTTAACCAGGCCTACCAATCCGACCTGGACAATGGCAACTATCCCGGCCTGGCCGATGATCTGGCCGCCCTGGCCGAGTCCTGTATCGCCCTGGAACAATTTGACCTGGGCCTCGATTACCTGGAACGCAGCATCAAGCTCTACGCCCTGACCGGTCAGACCGCCAACGCCCGGGGCCAGATGGAAAAGATGACCCGGCTGGCAGAAAACCGCCGGGACCTTACTCTTATCAATCACTTTCTTGAAAAGTGGCTCCAGGGAGAGGCCGCCCTGGAATATTGCCGCTGAACCGGACCGGCCGGATAATTTTTTACAAAAAAACATTGGGATCATCACCAGGAACAAGCCCATGACTATCATTGATCTTTCGGCTCTTATCAGCGCCTCGCCGCCTCACAGCCAGGCCTTTGACGCCGTTAATATCACCTATTCCGACCACGCCGAGGGAGCCGCCCAGGCCCGGGCGCTGTTGAACGTTCCGGCCGGGGCCTTTCGCAACTCCGAAGGCTGGGCCACGGAAGAAATCACCAGGCTGGGCACCCACAGCACCACCCATGTCGACGCTCCCTGGCATTTTAACAGCACCATTGCCGGCCAGCCCGCTTTAACCATCGATCAGCTGCCCCTGTCCTGGTTTTTCGCCGACGGAGTGGTACTGAACATGACCCACAAAAAAAAGGGCCGGCCGGTTGAGCCGGGCGACCTTCAGGCCGACCTCAAGCGGATTGGCTACACACTTAAATCCCATGATATAGTGCTGATTCAAACCGGCTGCGACCGGTACTACGGGCAACCCGATTATATCTTTCAAGGCCCGGGCGTCAGCGCCGCGGCCACCCGCTGGCTTTATGACCAGGGTATCCGGGTTATGGGCATCGACGCCTGGGGCTGGGACGAACCCCTTGATCTTCAGGCGGAACGGGTCGCCGGGGCGCCAACCAGCGGCGTCTTCTGGGCCGCCCACCAGGTTGATCTGCCCTATGTTCACATGGAGCGCCTGGTCAACCTGGCCGCCCTGCCGCCCTTTGGCTTCAAAGTGGCCTGCTTTCCCCTTAAAATAGAAAAAGCCAGTGCCGGCCCGGCGCGGGTGGTAGCCATCCTGGACGATTAGCCCGGATATCTCATGAATTTTTAAAAAGACAGGGCGGAATGAGGAAGCCAACCAACGTTTTAGAAAAGCTGGAAAAGATTGCCGCCGCCCGCTTTCTTTCTGCCAGAGGCAGTCATGACTGGGAACATACCCGGCGGGTGACCCGGCTGAGCCGGACCATCGGTATACAGGAAGGGGCCGACCTGACCATTGTCACAGCCGGCGCTCTTTTGCATGATATCGGCCGTGGCGACCGGGGCAAGACCGGCCTTCAGGACTGTCATGCCCGTGCCGGTGCTCTGCTGACAAAAGAAATTGTGGCGGAACTTCCCTTTTCCGAAAAACAGCGGGATAATATTGTGCACTGTGTGGAGTCCCATCGGTTTCGACGTCCTCCGGCCCCCGGCACGACCGAAGCCAAAGTAGTCTTTGACGCTGACAAGCTGGACGCCATTGGAGCCGTGGGGGTGGCCCGGGCCTATCTGTTTGCCGGCGAACTGGGAGCCTGCCTGCACAATCCTGATATTGACGTAACCCAGGCGAAGGCCTATTCCAGCGATGATACCGGTTACCGGGAATACCTGGTCAAGCTCCGCCGGATCAAAGACCGCCTGCTGACGGAATCCGGCCGGAATCTGGCCCGGGATCGTCACCAGTACATGGCTGATTTTTTTACCCGGTTTCTGGATGAATATGACGGAAAATGCTGAACAGCCGCCCCACCCCTCCGGCCGAAGGCCCCAAAAAAAATACGGTGCCCGATTCATTCTCCCGGCAGAGGGGGGGGGAGGGGGGGGGAGCCGGTCGCAAACTTTTCAGTATGCGTACGAATGAATCAGGCAAACCGTATTATCAAAAACCGATTTATTTAACCTTGATCTGAATTTAAACATAATTTATACCATTATCCATACAATAAGCGTGCCAGAAAAACCGGCCTGACCTCTTTAAGCTGATAATATTTTGTAATGTTTATAAATAAAAATCATACCTCTTGTCGGGTTGCTTATCAGAATGAGCCGGGTCGAAGGTTTTTTGTTCTCCCGGGACAATTTGCTGTCTCAATCAACAAGACACTGTCTTATATAATGAGACAGATTTTAAAAACGACTTGCGCCAGTGAAGGATGATCAGTTAGGCTCGGTTCAGTCCCCCAAAAAACAAACCGGAAATAATACAGGAAAAACTTATGACCATGAACATTGTCAGCAGAATCGACCCCCTGGTAACCATCAAAAATGTCCTCGTCAGCGTGTCCGACAAAAGAGGACTGGCGGATTTTATCCCCCGGCTGCTGGAGGCCTCCCCCCGGGCGCACTTTTATTCCACCGGCGGCACCTTCACGGCCATCAGCCAGGCCCTGGGCGACCAGACCGACAAACGGCTGACCCCGGTTTCGGAGTACACCGGTCAGCCGGAAACCCAGGGAGGACTGGTAAAAACCCTGGATTTCAAGATTTACCTGGGCCTGCTCACTGAAACTTATAATGAGGCCCACGCCGAAGACATGGCACGAACCGGGGCCGTTCCCATCGACCTGGTCGTGGTCAATCTCTATCCTTTTGTCAGGACCATCGCCGGGCCGGAGGTGACTCCGGAACAGGCCCGGGGGAATATCGATATCGGCGGGCCTTGCATGCTCCGGGCCGCGGCCAAAAACTTCATCCGGGTGGCACCTGTGGTCGATCCCGGAGACTATGACCGGATCTTGCGGGAAATGGAGCAAAACCAGGGGGCTCTTTCCCTGGAAACCAGGTTTGACCTGGCCGGCAAAGCCTTTGAACACACGGCCGGATATGACCGGGCCATTGCCGATTATCTGGCCGGCACCGATATCGAACAAATAAAATCCTGCTATAATT
>JBKHHL010000041.1:0-18172 GCA_046539175.1 Desulfosudaceae bacterium | reverse complement strand
CATTTCTGGATTGGAAACACCAGATGGTGCCATCCATGTGAAATGGATGGACACTCGGTAAGCCAAGCAAGCTGAGTTGTTTTTCAGATTATTTCCTGAAAAAAGCGGCGACGCGGCCCCTCCGGTCAGGTGGTCAGGGTCAGACCCAGGCCCAGCAGGGACAGCATGACGGCGGTGAAGGCGATCATCAGAAGCCAGTCTGACAAAAGCAGCTGGCGGGCGGAGGAGTACCGAGACAGAATGTAGGCCACAAACAGAACGGCAATGACCGGCAGGGCCGGGATAAAACGGTTCAGCAGGCCGGCCGCGAAAATAGCGATCAACAGAGCGGCGGCGGCTACCGGCACGTAAACACCAGCCCGCCGATCGGCGATCATGGCGGCCAGGCCTTTACCGGCCAGGTTGTCGTTAATATGAAACTTGGCGGCCGCGCCCGACAAAAAAACAATGATGATCCAGTCGGAAACACCGAAAAGCGGCTGCGGATGGCTTAAGCCGGGCAGTGGGATTTTGACCAGGAGGAAATCCGCGGCCGGGGGCGGGCCGGCCAGGCCGGACTCGTAATAGGCCTGAATGGTCTTGATAAAACTGTGGGTGGGACCGCGGATGATACTGAACAAGTCGGCCAGGGTCATGACCAGGCAAACCAGAACCAGCTCGGCCTGCCGCTGCAATGGGGACACCAGCCAGGAACCAAGCAGATTGGCCAGTACCAGCAGATTGGCGGTATAGACCATATAAAAAAGTGGGGTTTTGATCAGCCAGTGCTGGGCCCAAAGATACATCAGCCCGGCCGCCGCCAGGAAAAACAGCAGGCAGCCGCCTCTGATTTCAGGATAACGATGGAACCAGGGATCGGCATAAACCAGAAAAAGAGTGTTGAGCAGACAACCCAGCAGCACGAACCCCGCCGCAGCCGCCACAAACCAGACCGGGTACCATTGCCCCGGCGTCGACAAAAACCGACTCGAAACGTGGACGCCCCAGGAAACAGCCACCCACAAACCGTAAAAGGACAGTATCACAAAGGCTGGCCGGATCGGTTTCATAATTTATTCCTGCTGTCCGGTTTCAGATTTCTGCCGTAATTTAAGGAAGAGAGACAGCGGCGCGCCAACCAGGATCAGCCCTCCGGTCAGGACAAATCCGATTGAGAATGATCCCGCGTCTCCGAAAAATCCGATCATGGCTGGGATTAAGCCGCTGCCGAAAAGAAAAGCCAGCGGAATGGTAAAGGCAATGGCCACGTTGCGGATATCCACGGAAAAAAGAGAGGACAGAGCCGTGAAACCGGCTGGAAAATATATAGTGGACAAAACGGCCTGCAAAAAGACCATCAGGATAACCCCGGCCGGCGACGACAACATTCCCAGCAGGAGGGTGGCCGCGCCGGTCAGGGCGAAGGCCGATATAATAGTACGCCGGGCACCAAACCGGTCGGTCGCCCACCCACTGAGCAGGGCCGTGCCCAGGCCGGCCACCCGGGAAAAAGCCATGAAGGTATTGGCCAGACTCCGGCTGATGCCGATTTCATTGGTCAGGTACAGGGGCAACATGTTGTAAACACCCATGGTGCTGCTGATGGCCAGACCAAACAGGATCACCATCAGCCAGAACGATTTGCGGGAAAACAGCTCTTTGACTGAAGCCAACCGCGGCGGCTGGCCGGGGAAGCACCCCCACCTCCCCAGCCGGCCAAAGACCAGACCGATGACAATGGTAGCCGAACCGATGACCAGCAGAACCATTCTCCAGGAAAACCAGAGCATGAGCAGTTCGGCCAGCAGCGGCGCCGCCACAAATCCCAGGTTGGGAGCCAGTTCGTGGATTGCGACGGCTTTTCCCCAGTGACGGGAATTGACCATATCGGTCAAGGTGGTTATGCCCGAAGGCAGGTACAGGCCGGCGGCCACCCCCAGAAAAAAAACACCTCCCCGGATGGGCCACAAGCCGCGGCCGGCCGCCAGAACCAGCAGGGCCAGTCCGACCAGCGTGGCGGACAGGGCGATGGTGTAACGATGAGTCAGCCTGGCCGACACCAGTCCGGAACCCATCATGGCGGCAAAATACCCCGCCGCCAGCACGAAAAACATACCGCCGGCCTGGCGATGGGAAATGTCCAACTCCGCTTCAATAGAGGGCATCAGTGGCGACAGGGCGGTCCGGGCGACAAAGGTCAAAAAGAAGATAAGAGACACAAACAAAATGGGCCAGAGTTGCTTCCAAGCGTAAAAATTATCAGAATTATTATGGCGCGTCTCAGTCATCATTGTTTAATTTTATACAGACATGCTACATTATTTCAAAGCATAATCATTAAAATGGATGATCTCGTAAAAAGCCCAAATTGGGACGGCAAAGTAAAAAGTTCAAGATCAAGGCTTGCGCAATCACGAAGAAGGCGGCGTACTTAGCCCGAATATTTCATGAATTTTTCCGATAATCGTTGATCAAGCAATAAAGTTCAAATTATTTTATAACAAAAAAGCACGCCCGGTTTGATTTAATAATAACCCGGGACGAGGCGTAAAGGAGAGCATCATGATAACCCTGTCCGTGAATACCAGCGATAGAAGAGAGATGAAGGATGTTACCGCTGAGCTCAACCGGGCCATAAGCGAAGCTGGGATCACCAGCGGCCTGCTGGTGGCCTGCGTGCCTCACACCACCGCCGGTATTACCATCAATGAAAACGCCGACCCGGATGTGCCCCGGGATATATTGTCTCATCTGGAAAAACTGGTTCCGGCCAAAGGTAATTTCCGCCATGTCGAAGGCAACTCGGACGCTCACATCCAGGCGGGATTGATAGGCAGTTCCATAACCGTGATTATCGACCAGGGGCGCCTGGCCCTGGGAACCTGGCAGGCGGTTTTCTTCTGCGAATTTGACGGCCCCCGTTCCCGGAAAATGCAGGTAGAATTGATATCTACCTAACCCGGATTGACCAGCCAGCCGTCTCATGCCGTCCCGGGTTAAGTCTTTCAAATATCGATGGTAGTGATTTCCAGACCATCAAACAAGCGGGTCAACCGGTCATGGCAGGTAAACAGCAGCACCTGACGTTCCCGGGCGAAGCGGTGAAACAGCCGGGCCGCCCGCCCGGCCCGGTCCCGGTCAAAATTGACCAGAACCTCATCCAGCACCAGCGGCAGTGGTTCGGCCGTCTTTTCAAACTCCTCGATAAACCCCAGCCGGAGACTGATGAGCAGTTGTTCCCTGGTACCCCGACTTAACTGCTCGATTTTTTTCGGCGACTCCCGGCGGTCAAACACCAGCACCTCTCTGTTTTCCAGGGAAACGTGAATACGCGGATAACGCCCCCCGGTTATTTCTTCAAAAAAAGCGCTGGAATTTCTGATAACCGCCGGTTGCTTGTCCTGCTCATACTGTTTCTTGACGTCTTCCAAAACGCGCCGGGCCGCTCCGGCGGCCAGCCACTCTTGCCGGGCCTGCTCCAGCTGCTCCCGCAGAGTGGCGGCTTCGGTCATGACAGCCGCCAGATCTGAAGTTGTCCGCAATTGATCCCGTTCCGTGATCAGGGAACTTATCTGCCGGTTAAGCTCATCCCTGTGCCGGGTCAGTTCCGTCAGCGCTTGCCCGGCCTGAGCATGCCGACTCTCCAGCTCCTGCTTGCCGGTCTCGTCCAGATATTTCAGCACCTGGTCGGCGGTTCCCCGACCGGCGATCTGATCCATGGTCTGCAAGGCCCGGGCGCGCTGATCGGCGGCCTGACGCCGGCGCTGGCTCTGCCGGTATTTTTTCTTGAACTCGTCCCGATCACCGGCGGCCACCGCGGTCAGTAACTGATCGATACGAGACCGGCCGTAGCGCAGCTCCTGTTCGGCTGCCTCAACGGCTTCCCTGGTTTCAGATATCTTTTGTTCCAGAGCTCTTTTTTCCTGATGACAATCAGCCGCTTTCCGGCTGGCCGCGATGATTTGCCGGGCCAGAGCGGTGGTGTCGTTGCCGCCGCCCGCTCCGGCCGTCTCCGGCGGCAGATGCCGGGCCGCGTCGTGGGCCTTGGCCTTGAAAGTATCCAGAAAAATTTTTTTCTCCGCCAGGCGGCGATGATACTTATCCCGGGTGTGAATGTCAGCCCTGAGCTGTTCCACCCGATCGATAATTTCCAGGGCTGACGTCGGCGACAACGAGGCCTCCAGCCCCAGGCTGGTTTCCAGGTAAGTCCGGTAAGCGGTGATTGTCCTCTTTTTTTCTGAACGAATGGCGGCCAAACGCTCCTCCGCCTCCCGCAGGGGCTCCTCGGCTTTGAGCCGGTCTTTGCCCGCGAAGAGGATAAGTCCGGCCACCACCAGGGCTCCGCCCCACCAATATTGCCCGGTCATAAAACAGGGCACCGCCGCCAGAAGGAGGATCAAAGCCAGCAGAACGCAGCCGCGGGCCACATGGACACCGCCCCGGCGTGCTCTCAGAGTGGCGCATTCGATTTCGGCCCGATTTTCCTGATCCCCGAGGCCGGCCAGGCTGTCCATGAATCCGCGAAGGCGATCCCGATGGCCGACCAGACCGGACAGGCCGGACAGATCTGTTTCCGTCCAGTCGCTGTTGATGGACCGGAGTCGCTGCTGAATGGACCGCGTCAGCTCTTCCAGCTCAAAACCGTCCAGCCGGTATTCCTGCTGCCAGGTCTTGTATTTCTCAAGATTAGCGGCCAGGTATTCCACGGTATCACGGCAATCCAGCAGGGACTGGTTACAGGACAAAGCCGCCCATGATTGTTCATACCCGGCCTGCTTCCGCCGCAATTCAGCTATGCTCTTGTGCAGCCGCCGTTCCTCTTCTTCCAGACGTTCCATCTCGGCCGGACCGTTTTCAGGATAATCGTCCTCCGACGGCAATTGCTCCAGCTCCTGATCCATGGACCGGATGATAACGTAGCTTTCATAACATTTCAGATAATTATCCAGGCGTTCCCGCTCGGCTTTACGTTTTTCATGGGCGGCGGTGACCTCCGCCAGCTCCGCCTGCAACTGGTGGATACCGGTCGTCAATTCACTGTACCGGGGCAGATGATTCTGAATTTCACGTATCTGCCTGTTTTTTTCGTCCAGAGCTTTTTTCAACCGGGGCACCCGCTGCCGACTCCCCCGGGACTTGTAAATTTCATTGAGCTGGCTGGACAGGGCCTCATCCATGTCCCCCAGCGATGAAGCCGCCAGGCCAAGACCAACACTGAAAATTTTATCCTCTACCCCGGAATCACTCAGGGCAGCCAGGCTGACCAGCTCATCTAAAGAGATACCGTAAACATTATTGAAAAAACTGGCCGAACCGTGACCCAGAAGCTGCTGCCAGTCATCGGTCAGCCCGGCCTGGCTGCCCGGAAAATGAAGCCTGGTCTCACCCGGATAACCGGCTTTTCTTTCAAAAACGACTTCCCGGTTATCGGCGGTAAGGGCCTTGATCCGGCCGCCGTGGTCGCCTCCGCGCACCGGCGGCAAACGCTGTTCAATGGAATGGGGATAGCCAAACAGAGTGAACCTGATAAATTGCAACAGGGTGGTTTTGCCGGCCTCGTTAAGACCGCGCAGGACATTAAGGCCCGGACTCAGGCCGGACAGGACATGATCCCGGAAAACTCCGAAACCGTCGATATAAAGTTCCCTGATCTGCATGCTGAGCCTGGCTGAGGCACTCCTTAAAAGTTATGTCCGGACAACCCGGTGAAAAGTTCTGACAGCCTGAAACGGGCAAGCTCAACCCCGGGGGGAGCGAGCGCGAAAAGGCCGCTCCTGAAATTTTAACCAAATCTTCCGGATCATTTACCCGGTAAAAAGCAGGTCGATCAAACGCCGTCGAGCCTGCCGTATAACGGCCTGGTAGTCTCCATCCGACAAAGGCTCCAGCTCTTTTTTGATCTGGTGATTGCCAAAATCTTCTGCCAGGGGATTGATCAGGGCGGCCCGCTCTTCCGGGGACTGCAGATAATAATCCAGCCGACGAAGGACCCCGGCGGCGAAGTCATCACCCCGGGCGGCCTGATCCAGATCAACATCCGGCAGGGTTTCGTCCTCAACGCGATCCAGACGGCAAAAAGGCGGCTGACTGAACTGGGATTCATTAATCTGGCCGGTCAATTCCGCCAGGGCCTCCGGCCGCAGATGGCCATGCAAAGGGGTTCTCCCCAGCAGCCTCACCCGCAGCATGTTGCTGACGGAATCATCAGCCGCGGCTGCCGCTTCACAGGCCGTCACGATATTATCCTGGAGACGGTTCAGGGAAGTTTCCCCGTTTAAATCCACCGTCAGAGTTTCAAAACAGATGGACTGGGTCGAGATAAACCGCAAGTCCGGCGGTCGGCCGGGTGCCAGGGTGACATGATAGCATCCCCGCGGGCCCGATTCTCCAAAATCCCGGCCCTGGGGATTGCCGGGGTAAACAATGGCCGGTTCCGCGGACCGGATCACCGTTTGCCGGTGAATATGACCCAGGGCCCAGTAATCAAAGCCTTTGTCCCGGATATCGTTTTCGGTAAAAGGACTGCATCGCTCATGCGGACCGGCCGGCCCGATGGTTCCGTGCAGCAGCGCGATGGACAGTGGGGCCGGGTCATCCTGGCGGACAAACCCGGCGGCCAGGTTGTCCGCCACCGAGTTGGTGGCGTGGCTGAGGCCGTGAATATCGACCAGGCGACGGTTACCCTTGTAAAAAGGAACGCTCCGGGGCTGATCCGCGGCGAATTGATGAGCCTGGTCAGGCAGTTCCATCTCCGCCAGCCAGGATCCGGCCGGGTCATGATTGCCGCAGACAAAGTAAACCGGAATATCTGCTTCGGCCAGCCGCCGCAGCCCTTCGTGAAATTTCAGCTGAGCGCCCAGACTGCCGGTGCGGCTGTCGAAGACATCCCCGGCAATCAAGAGGAAATCGACCTTTTTCTGGAGACAGGCCGCCACGATATTGTCAAAAGCCGCGAAAGTTGCTTGCTTTAAATAAGCGGCCAGATCCGGATCCACGCTGGTCAAACCTTTGAAAGGGGTATCCAGGTGAAGGTCGGCCGTATGGATGAAGGAGATGGTCGTCATTGATTAATTCATCATAAATACTAATTTCCAGATCAGTTCCCTTCGCGATAATCCACTATAACCTAAATAGAATGATTTTCAAGCCTGACGGCTTTGCGAAATATGCCTGCCTCGTTATTCCGGCTCCGCGGTCGGCCGCTTTTGAGGCACCACGGTGAAGGTCAGGATCTCCCTGCTGCTATTACCGGCGGCATCCATGGCCAGCACATCAATTACATGCCGCCCTTCGGCGCTGAAGGTCCTGGCGCCACCGTAGGCGCTGGCTTCGTCCAGGGGAGTAAGAGGCGGAAGCACAACGGCGGGATCGTCGTCAAAGCGATGAAAAGCATGAATATCCAGCGGTTCCTCCATATTGTCAGACACCCTGATTCCGACCGTTACCGGCCCCGAACTGACCTGGCCGTCCTGAATGCCCGTAAACCGGATAACCGGCGCCTGGAGGTCGGCCCGGGGAGGGACCGTCAGATTCCGAACAGCCCCGCAGTAATCACGATTTCCGGAAGCCGGCGCCATGCCATCGCCGTAATATGTTACGGCAATGGTGGCCCGGCTCCCGGTCGGCCCCTCCCAGAAGACCAGGGGCTGGGGTGTCTGGGACAAAGCAATGAGATTATCCCCGACAGGATTTTCAATCCGTCCGGAAGATGCTTCCAGGCGCAGATTGCCCACTGAAACCGGCTTCCCGGCGCTGGTGCTGACGGCGATTCTGACGGCCCAGCGGTTCTGCCCGGCGTCAATGGACTCAACCTCGGTTTCAATCCGGGTGTCCCGGGGAAAGGCCACCGGCAACTTGAGGATGGCGCGGCTGGGCTGATAGGCGACAGACGCCTTCAAACCCGGTTCATATATGGCCTGAACGACTGCCCGGCTGTCCATTTCCCGAGGCTGGCGCCAGACCACGAACTGTTTTTCGGACCTGGCCGCGAGCTCAAGCTGGTTGGTGCCGGTTTTCAGAAACTGGCCCCCGGAAGCGCGCAGTTCCAGGCGCCCCACGCTGACCGGCCCGCCTTCGGCATCGGTCACCCGGATACCGATGGTGGAATCCGGCGAGGAGGAATCGGTTTTAAAACCGTTCAGCAATACGGTGGTGCCGATCGCGGCTGTTTCCGAAAGCTGAAAAGTTTGTCGGCAGGGAAGAAACATAACCTCATCATCGATAAGGCGGCCGCTGTAAGTGGCGGTAATGGCCGGGGGACTGGCAGCGGCTGTTTCCGTGACGGCGGATGCTTGTGGTTCCGCCGGAGCCTGCCATATGACCGGGTCCTCCGCCGCGGCCGCTATCCGGATCTGACAGGAGAGACCGTCCGCCGTGACAAATCCTCTTTCATCGGCCGTCAGGGTGATCTCGCCCGCGGTTAATTCTGTGCCGTCGGCGCTTTGCGCCGTGACGGTCAGCTCCCAGGTCGAGCCATCCGTCAACGCCTGGCGGTTAATTCGCAGCCGGGTTTTCACGACGTTAAAAGTCATATCAACCCGGTTGGGAATCCGGCGGTTCAAATGTATTAGAGACCTGACCCGGCTTATTCCGCCCTGATCAGGCAGGGGCGGGTCAGGACGGTAAGCGGCCGTCAATGAAGTCTCCCGGCCGCCGCTTTCCGCCAGGGCTGCCAGAAGCCGGCCGGTTCTCAGGCTGAGACGGTAGAGGCCCTCGTCATTGGTAGTGGCGGAGGCCGTTCCGGCGACATCGACGGATACGCCCGCCAGCGGTTGTCCGGACCTGGTCCGGATAACGCCCTGGAACCGGAGCGGCTGCTCCAGGTAGCGTTTAAGGGAGTTATAGGCGTATTGAATATCCTGACGGATTTTATCCCTGGTCTGGTTTTGCTTAACCCGCAAATAATTGCGCAGGATCGGCAGAATTTCGGCCAGATAGGCCTGGCGGATCTGTTCTTTAGCTTCCGGGTCGGGCTCGGCCCGGGCATGTCCGGAGGTTTCGTACGAATGGCGCCACTCCTCATTCCAAAAGGTCATCAGGCCGTCGGTTAAAGCCTTTTTAAAATCGCCGTTATAAGTGTCAAAAATCAATTTTTCCCAGTTGCCCATATCCGCCAGGCGGGAGCCGTACATATCATCATAATAGTTCCGGTAATCCCGGTACCAGTGTTCGGTGTCGCCGGCATTGGCGGTGTCGCCGAAAGTCGTCAGAAAAGGGTCGATCAGGCCGATCCCCACGGCTGAATTTTTAATCGCCCGGGCAGCCGGCTGCCCGGGCAAAGCCCCGTCTGCCCGGAAATCCTTTGATCGGGCCAGCCTCATCAGGTCCGGGGGATCCTGATTTTCCAGATATTCCCCGAACCGGGCCAGGGCCAGCAGGCACCCCATATCAGTCAACAGTCCTTCCATCTTCTCAAACCCGGGAATTGCCAGCAGGGTCGACAAATCCACCTCAAGTTCCGCCAGCATCCCGAATTCCGGGGTTGTTAAAAACTGCCAGGCCAGGTCAGCGCAGGCCGGGTCCAAAGCCTGCTTTTCCCCGTAAAAGGACGCCAGGGAATCAGGCGGCCGGGCCTGGTCCACAAACTCCTGGATCTCCGCCGGGGTAAAGGCGTGCTCCGGCAGACACCAGCTATCGGCAGCGCCCGTCACCACGGGAGCTGCCAGCAAACTCGCCAACATAATAATTATAATCAGATTCTTCCTGCCGCGCATATTTGTATCCCCTGGTCATAATCGCTTCTGGCCTGATATCTCCGACCACGGTCCCGGGACAACCGTGATCATCGGCTCCGGCTGGAACCGGTCACCATCAGCGACTTGATGAAAACGATGACTCCGTTGGAAACGTTCGGGCCGGTCAGCTTCTCCCCGTCTTCGCCGATAATCTCCCGAACCTGCCGGGGCTGCCGGGAGGGATGATAACTGTACAAATAAAGGGTATATTCTCCGGAAGGAAAATTTTTGTTCCAGGTGGGAAAGGGACCGATCTCCATACCGCCGTCCGCCAGCACCTCATCAGTCCTCTCCAGGGTAGTATCAACGGAATTGACTATCCCCATGTCATCGGTAATAGCCGCCATGAACAGCATCTCATCCGGCAGATTGGAAGTAACGTCAAAATAGAGTTTGCCTGCCGTCAGACGCGGGGCTACCTCGAAAACAACCGGGAACTTACTGTTATCAGGCGGAGAATCGTCCGGGGCCGGTTGGGGCCTGATCTCATCAGCATGGTTGAAAGTGGAACGCGGGGGAGAAGTTCGGGGGTCACCATCTAAAACATCACGGTCGCCGGCCAGGCTGATGCCCGCGCCCAGCATCAGGACAACCAGGCTCAAACATGAAAGCCGCCTGCACAAGAGCCGGATCCTCCCTATTGACGGTTAACGGCCGTTATTCCCGTGATCAACCAGAATGCCCGCCCCCTCCGGGTGGTGGCGCCATCAGGTTGACCAGCCCCGCCCAGGCCCCTCCACCCTGGAAATTTTTATTCAATTTCCGGGACAGCCCTGAGCTCAACCACTGCCTGGTCTGTTCCGCGTCTTATAAAATCAAAGGCTGAGGTCGGAATGAGGTCAATCAGCAATTCACGAACTGACTTATTTTTTCTTTTTGGACCTGTCTTGTCAATCACTATTTCGTAACAGGATCCGAGGGATTTTTCAAGGTCTTGACGGCAGGCCAGCCCGGAGAAGCCGGATCCGGATAAACCGGCCACAGTCATCAGATGACGGGCGATATTATGATCAAACGGTCAGATACCCAGATATTTTTTAAACAGCCCGGAACTATAAACATAGGACAGGACCCTGAAATAGGTCTCCGGGAAAAACCGCTTGGAATACCAGATGAATTTCCCATCCGGCTGGGTTATGATATAAAATTTTCCCTTATTGACCCGCTTGATGACATGCTTGGCGATACGCTCGGAAGTGAACCTGGACTTACTGAAAAAGGCGTTGGCCATTTTGCGCTGATTTTCGTCCGGCGAGGTAAACTGGTCCATGAGATTGGTTTTAAAAAAAGTGGGACAAATAACTGAGACTCCAATTTTAAATGGCGCCAGTTCGCCGCGAAGAGTTTCGGTGATGGAAATGGCCGCCGCCTTGGTGACATTGTAGCAGCCCATTTCCGGCAGGGAGGCGATGCCGGCATTGGAGGCCATATTGATAATATAGCCGGAGCCCTGTTCCTTTAACATGGGGATAAAGGCCCGGCAGCCGTGAATAATGCTTTTGGCGTTGAGCGCCAGGATCCAGTCCCAGGTTTCCAGGGGAGTGTTTTCAATCCGCCCGGCGGCCGCCACGCCGGCGTTGTTGACCAGGATATCAAGCCCCCCCCAGGCCGTTTTGACCTCTGCGGCGGCTTCTTCCATGCTTTCCGGGCTGGTAACGTCGCAAATAATCTCCAGGGGATGCCCCCCGGCGGCGGTCACCAAACCTCCGGTTTCCGCCGCCCGTTCCGGATTGATTTCCGCGATGGCCACCTTCCATCCCATTTTGGCAAATTCAAGGGCCAGGGCCCGGCCAAAGCCGGATCCGGCCCCGGTGATAAAGACTCTTTTTTCGGGAAATTTTTTTAATGACATGTCGCGGCGTTTCCTTTTTTAAGGGTTCCCAAAAGCATGATGGTATCCTGACCCGGACATTACAACTGGCCAGAAGATTGTTTTTAATCGCATTGGTATAACCAATATTCCTGAATATTTCTGATTGTCAATCTTTATCTTTGATATTTTCTCCGGACCAGGTCAGCCCGGATATTTCCATAAGCTCCCGACCGTGTTCGACCCCCAAAAAAAATCGCGCCGGCTTTAGCCGGCGCGATTTTTTAAGGATCGTTTTATATTATCCGGTGGTGATCAAGTCAGTTGACCTCCCCGGTGATTACTTGTCCGCTTCCTCGTAGTCCGCGTCAATAACATCATCATCAGCCCCGCCGGCCTGCTGTTGATTGCCGGCACCAGCCGCGCCGGCCGCTTCTTCGGCACCGGCCTGCTGGGCCCCTTCCTGAGAAGCCTGCTGATACATGGCTTCAGCCAGTTTATGAGAAGCCTGGGACAATTCTTCCGTCAACTGCTTGATTTTCTCCAGATCATCGCTGTCCTTGACCTTTTTAAGCTCCTCAATTTTGCCCTGGATATCGGCTTTGGTAGTGGCATCCAGCTTGTCTTCGCCGACTTCACCCAGAGACTTTTCCGTCTGGTAGATCATAGAATCGGCCGTGTTCTGGGCCTCAACCAGCTCTTTCTTTCTCTTATCCTCATCAGCATGAGCTTCGGCATCCTTGACCAGCCGATCAATCTCCTCCTGAGTTAACCCGCTGGAGGCGGTAATTTTAATGGATTGCTCCTTACCGGTGCCCAGATCCTTGGCAGACACGTGCACGATACCATTAGCGTCAATATCAAAGGTCACCTCAATCTGCGGGACACCCCGGGGGGCGGGCGGTATATCGGTCAGTTCAAACCGTCCCAGGGTTTTATTGCCTTCGGCCATCTCCCGCTCGCCTTGCAGCACGTGAATGGACACGGCCGGCTGATTGTCAGCCGCCGTGGAAAACACCTGGCTTTTCCTGGTGGGAATGGTGGTGTTCTTTTCGATTAACTTGGTCATAACTCCGCCCAGGGTTTCTATACCCAGGGAAAGCGGCGTCACGTCCAGCAGCAGTACGTCGTTGACGTCGCCCTGGAGCACTCCGGCCTGAATAGCGGCGCCCATGGCGACCACTTCATCGGGATTGACGCCCTTGCTCGGCTCTTTGCCAAAAATATTTTTGACTCGTTCCTGAACCGCCGGCATACGGGTCATCCCGCCGACCAGAATGATTTCGTTGATCTGATCGTTGCCGAATCCGGAATCTTTAAGCGCCACGCGGCAGGGATTGTCCAGCTTGTCCAGCAGATCGCTGACCAGCTCTTCAAATTTGGCCCGGGTCAGTTTGATGTTTAAATGCTTGGGACCGCTGGCATCGGCCGTGATAAAGGGCAGATTAACCTCTGTCTGCACGGCGGAAGACAATTCCATCTTGGCCTTTTCCGCGGCTTCCTTGAGCCGCTGCAGGGCCATCTTGTCCTGGCGAATGTCTATGCCCTGATCTTTGCGGAACTCGCTGGCGAGGTAATCCACCAGCCGCAGGTCGAAGTCCTCGCCGCCCAGATGGGTGTCGCCGTGGGTTGACTTGACTTCGAACACCCCGTCGCCCAGTTCCAGGATGGAGATATCAAAAGTGCCGCCGCCCAGGTCGAAGACCGCGATCTTTTCATCATTCTTTTTGTCCAGCCCGTAAGCCAGGGAAGCGGCCGTCGGCTCATTAATAATGCGCTGGACATTCAAACCGGCGATTTTGCCGGCATCCTTGGTAGCCTGACGCTGGCTGTCACTGAAATAGGCCGGCACGGTAATAACCGCGTCGGTGACCGTTTCGCCCAGGTACTCTTCAGCGCTCTGCTTGATGTCGGCCAGAATAAACGAGGAAATTTCCGCCGGACTGTGCTTCTTATCACGAATAACAATGCGCATATCGCCATTGTCAGCCTTTTCAATTTTATAAGGCAGAATTTTAATATCATTCTGCGCTTCCGGCGAATCATACTTTCGGCCGATAAGCCTTTTGACACCGAAAACGGTGTGCTCGGGATTAGTGATCGCCTGCCGTTTGGCCACCTGCCCCACCAGTCGTTCACCTTCTTCGGAAATCGCCACCACGGACGGGGTCGTCCGGCCGCCTTCAGGATTGGTAATTACCCTGGCTTCACCGCCTTCCATAACGGCTACGCAGGAATTGGTTGTCCCCAGATCTATTCCGATCATTTTACCCATTGTTCTCCTCCTTCAATATATAATCTTATATGGTTCTTAAAATAATATGGTGCCTCGTTTCAATATTTCAACCGGAGGCCCAATTGGCTGCTTTATTCCGAAGGGGCCACTGAAACCACTACCATGGCCGGTCTTAATAATCGATCATGAATCAGATAGCCTTTCTGCAGCTCCTCCAGCACGGTATTTTCAGCGACGTCTTCAGCCGGCTGGGTTGATACGGCCTGATGATAAACAGGATCGAATTTTTCTCCTTTGGCTTCAAGGGCGGTTATTCCGAACCTTTCAAAAATTTTGAATATCTCGGCCAGGGTGATCTTAACCCCCTCCACCAAGCCATTATCAGACTCATTCCCCTTGCCGGCGGCTTCCACGGCCCGTTCCAGGTTATCAACCACCGTTAATAACT
Source organism: Desulfosudaceae bacterium (assembly GCA_046539175.1). GTDB lineage: Bacteria > Desulfobacterota > Desulfobacteria > Desulfobacterales > Desulfosudaceae > CAYTQK01. The sequence continues at coordinate 3,965 of JBKHHL010000041.1, read as the reverse complement.
CCTTGACCAGGGTCTCGTGAGAATACTTTTTAAAATCTGACCATTGCCGGTCGATCCGCTTTTTATAATTATCAAATTCAGCTGATACCCGGTAAAATCGTTCCTTGAAATCATCCTTCTCTTTGATCAGGGCCGCCACCTCTTCCTCCAGCAAAGCAATGGTATCATCAGGAGTCTGGGCGGCCTTTTCCGGGCCTGTCTTCCCGGACAAGTCGGACTGGCCGTTCTGCCCGGAGGCCTCCTCGTTCATGTCCCGGGTTTCCTGATCCGACTGCCCGGCCGCGGCGTTCTGATCGTCCTGCCGGCCTGGTTCCGCCTGATTACTGGTGCTTTTTTTGTCGTTCATACCGATCAAGACAGCTCCTTGCTATATTAAAATCCATTGGCGTATTTTTTTAATAATTTTTTATAATTATCCTAACCATCCGGTTATCATGAAAAATAAGAATGAATATGATATTGTCAAGAACGACGGCCGGCTAAAAAATATTCGGGGGGCGGACCCTGGCCGGGCCATCCAACATATTTCCATAAATTTCAGCGGACTAATACCCGGAACAGGGGATAAAAATAAAAAAAGGGGAGGGGGAGAAAAAAACCTGGTTGCACATTTCCTTGTCGACAAGTACCGGCCGGTATGTTCATAGCTTGGCCGGGAACGATCCATGACACCGACCGCACCGGTTATCGCTGCTTCCTTCCGGACCTGACGAGGTTCCCGGCCGTCAGTTGCACGGCGGCCGGCCAGAATGAACAAAAAACCGGTACAAAAGCCTTCAAGGAAAAATTCAGCCCTGCGTAAAGCGGATTTCAGGTAAAGGGCACCGCTATCTCCCCGCCTAGTACAACCAGGTTCAGATAATATAAGGGTTCTGCCGGTAAATTTCAAGCCCGGATTTAAACCGGATTTAAATCGGATTGCGTCAACTATCTTTTAGGTTGGCATACGGCCGGATATCCTGTAAAAAAATAACATGTTAACAGATCAGATAATAAGCGCCTCCCCGCCAGGGGCGCGGAAACTGCTCCAGACAACGGCCTCCACCCTGTCCGCCCATGACATGATCATTCCCGGCCAGTCGGTCCTGGTAGCCGTATCCGGCGGTCTGGATTCCGTGACCATGCTGTGGTGCCTGAAGCGGCTGGCGTCTGCCGCTGGTATCAGCCGCCTCGGGGTGGCCCATGTTAATCATTGCCTGCGGGGAGAGGAGGCGGATAAGGACATGGCCCTGACCCGCCGCCTGGCCTCGGAATATGACCTGCCCTGCCACACCGGCAAGGTGGAGGTAACCGCCCTGGCCCGTCAAAAAAAACTTTCCCTGGAAGAAGCCGGACGAATGGCCCGCTACGACTTTTTCCGGCAAACCGCGGCTCGCCATGGCTACGATAAAGTTGCCACCGCCCATCATGCCGATGACAACGCCGAACAGGTGCTGATGAACCTGCTTCGCGGCAGCGGCCCCTCCGGGCTGGCCGGCATCCCGCCGGTCCGGGAGGGATGGGTGATCCGCCCCCTGATCAAACTGTCCCGGGAGGAATTGCGACTGGCGAGCACGGCCCTGGGGCTGGAATTCGCGGTTGACGCCTCCAACAGCGACCCGGGTTTTTTACGTAACCGCCTCCGACAGGAACTGCTGCCGCTTTTAAAAAAAGATTACAATCCCGCCATAGTCAACAACCTGAACCGCCTTTCGGAATTGTTTCAGGCCGAAGAAGCCTGGCTGGAGCCGCTGCTGGCGGACATCTTTTCCCGATTAAAGCGCCGGGAAAATAAGAATGAGCTGAGTTTGTCCATAGACCGGCTGCGACAGCAGCCGGCGGCGGTTCAGCACCGGCTGTTCCGCCAGGCCATCCAGGCCGTCAAAGGGGACCTGCGGCGCGTCACCTTCAACCACATCAAAGACATCAGCCACTGCCTGGAAACCGGCCGCGCGGCCGCCCTTGACCTGCCCGGCCGGATCAAGATAATCAAATCAAACCGGGAACTGATCTTCAGCGCTGACCCGGCTCACCCCGGCCCTTTTCCCGCGACCGACTTTTATTACCGTCTCTTTGAACAGGGTTTCGGCGATTGCTCCCTGGTCATCCCGGAAGTCGGAAAACGCTTGGATTTTTCGGTTATGGACAGATCAGAAGTGCCCGACCCGGCCGCTCATCAAAATCAGGCCGCTTTTTTTGACCTGGATCAGTTGACCCCTCCTCTGATCGTGCGAAACTTTCGGCCCGGAGACCGATTTATCCCGCTGGGCATGACCGGCACCCAGAAAGTCAAGGACTTCTTTATTAACCGCAAGATTCCGCCCGGGGAGCGCCGCCGTTGCCCGGTGGTCCTTTCCGGCGACCGCGTTATCTGGCTGGCCGGATTCAGAATCGCCGAGCCGGTCAAAATAAACAAGGCCACCACCACCGTGTTAAAAGCGACCATCTCCGGCAAGACGGACTTGCAGCCCCCGGGCACTGATAAAACCGAAAAAATCAAAAAAAACTAACCGCGGGCGTCAATCCCGGGAGTTGACACCAGGACGGCATCAGATCAAAAGAACTGTTTTCCGGACAAGGACCAACCATGAACGATCACCACCGCGGCAAAACCGAAATCGCGATTCGCCGGATCACCTGGTGGGGCTTTTTCTGCAATATTTTTCTGTCGCTGTTTAAAATAACGGCCGGCTGGATGGGACACAGCCAGGCCGTGGTGGCGGACGGCATTCACAGCCTCACTGATACCGTCACCGACCTGGCCTTAATTGTTGGATCATATTTCTGGTCCCGTCCGGCTGACGATTCTCACCCATACGGCCACCGGCGACTGGAAACCACTGTCTCCATATTCATCGGGGTCATCCTTTTTCTGGCCGGAACGGGCATCGGCTGGAACGCGATCACCTCTGTTCACGCGCCCCACGCCAGGCATCCCGAACTGATCGCCCTGGCAGCCGCGGCCACCTCCATTATCATCAAGGAATTTCTTTTTCAATGGAACCTGCGGGCGGGCGCCCGCCTGAAAAGCCTGGCGCTGACGGCCAACGCCTGGCACCACCGGCTGGACGCCTTCAGCTCCGTGCCCGTGCTGGTTGCCGTGGGCGTGGCCTTTGTCCGCCCCTCCTGGCATCTGCTGGATCACGTGGCGGCTTTTTTCGTGGCTATCCTGATCTGCCTGGCGGCCATCAGAATCATCCTGACCGGGTTCAAGGAACTGGTTGATCAGGGCGCGCCCCCGGAAATCCGCGACCAGATCGATCAGCTCGTCAGGAGCCATCCCGACGTTCTTCAGGCCCATAATATCCGCACCCGCTATGTCGGCAACCAGCTCTGCGTTGACCTCCACGTGGTAGTTGACAGCCGCATGACAGTGTTCCGGGGACACCGGGTTGCCGAACAGATCAAGCAGCTCCTGCGTCAACAAGGACCGCACATCATCGACGTGGAGGTCCACCTCGAGCCCGAAGAAGCGGCATTACCAGAGAGTCAGGACTGACGGGTTCGTAAAAAAAAGGAAAAAATATAAAATTACCCCGGACAGGCGTTTTTCTACTCAATTAAAGCCCTGATTTTCTGTTCCAGATCATCAGCGATATCCTTGCAGGTGGTTTTAATTTGTTCCTCCAGCATATCTGGATCATCTTGATAGGCTTCTTTTAATCCTTCCGCGATCAAGCTGGCCAGAAATACCGTGATGGTATTATAAACCTGCTCATCATCTGTTTCATCCAGACCGATATCCTTAATCATTTGGGAAAAGGCTTCTACCAGCACTTCCAGGTCAATTTCAAAATCATTCATGTCTATGATCATGGCTCTTTCCTGTTATATAATCGACTCGTGAAATATCCGGGTTAAACTTTTTACTTTGCCATCCCGATTCGGACTTTTTACGAAAACCTCAACTTTTGATGTACTCGTAAAAAGTCCTACCTCGTCATTCCGGCGAAGGCCGGAATCCAGAACTATTTGATTTTACTGGA
>JBKHHL010000172.1:0-5157 GCA_046539175.1 Desulfosudaceae bacterium | reverse complement strand
AAGCAACTGCTGGCCGCGGCCGACAGCGTCGACCGGGCCCTGGTCATGGGCTGGGTCAAGACCCGGCGGGACGCCAGGGGCTTTTCCTTTATCGAGGTCAATGACGGCTCCTGCCTGGCCAACCTGCAGGTGGTGGCCGAGGAAACCCTGGACAACTACGCCGATATTCTCCGCCTGAAAACCGGTTCAGCGATAGGAGTCTCCGGCCGTCTGACCCCCTCGCCCGGCCAGGGTCAGAACTGGGAAATGCGGGCCGAGCGGGTCGACATCTTCAGCGCCGTGCCGAATGATTATCCCTTGCAGAAAAAGCGCCACAGCGATGAATTTCTGCGGACCATCGCCCATTTGCGGCCCCGCACCAACAAGTACGGCGCCCTCTTCCGGATCAGGTCGGAGCTGACCCATGCCGCCCATGATTTTTTCCGGGAACGGGGATTTCATTATATTCATACCCCCATCCTGACCGCTTCCGACTGCGAAGGAGCCGGCGAACTTTTCCGGGTGACCACCCTCGACCCGGCCGAAGTACCCCGAACCGAACAGGGCGAAGTGGATTACAGCCGGGATTTTTTCGGGACCAGGGCCGGCCTGACCGTATCCGGCCAGCTGGAAGCCGAAACCTTCGCCCTGGCCCTGGGCGATGTCTATACCTTCGGGCCCACCTTCCGGGCGGAAAATTCCAACACCTCCCGCCACGCCGCCGAATTCTGGATGATCGAGCCGGAGATGGCCTTCTGCGACCTGGACGGGGCCATGAACACGGCCGAGGAAATGCTCAAGTACCTGACCGCCGCGGCCCGGGAGCGTTGCGGCCCGGACCTGGATTTGTTCATGAAATACGTCGACAAGACCCTCGGGGCCGCCCTGGACAATATTCTGGATAACGAGTTTGAACGCCTCAGCTATAAACAGGCCGTGACCATCCTGGAAAAATCGAACCAGCCTTTTGAGTACGAGATCGCCTTCGGCCAGGACCTGCAATCCGAGCACGAGCGCTATCTGACGGAACAATATTTCCAAAAACCGGTTATCGTGTATGATTATCCCCGGGAGATCAAGCCCTTTTACATGCGCCAGAACGACGACGGCCGCACCGTGGCCGCCATGGACATGCTGGTGCCCCGCCTCGGCGAAATCATCGGCGGCAGCCAGCGCGAGGAACGCCTGGACAGACTGGAGGCCCGCCTGCGCGAGATGGATCTATCCCCGGACGACTACTGGTGGTACCTGGATTCCCGGCGCTTCGGCGGCGCCCCTCACAGCGGCTTCGGCCTGGGTTTCGAACGCCTGCTCATGTTCCTGACCGGCGTCACCAACATCCGGGACGTCATTCCCTTTCCCCGCACCCCCCGGCATATCGAGTTTTAAAAAAGACGGAACCGTAATGAACAAGACGATTCTTCACTTAACTGAAATACCAAAGGCCACCGGCGGTTTTTTTCTGCCCCTCACGGCTCCCCTGCAACCCGGGTTCCGGGGAATAGTCTTTTGTTGTCTTCTTTCGCTTCTGGCGCCGTGGTTGACCGGGACGGCTGAGGCACAAACCGGAAACGAGAACTGATGCGTTGCGATATCTGCGGAAAAGAGATCTCCTCCGGAAAATATATCAATAATTTTTTAAACGACTCAACCTATCATGAGGCTTGTTTTAAAGACTGCGAACGATGCCCGATCTGCTCCTCACCCATAGAAAAGGACCAGGAAACCACCCTCCTTTCCGAAAACCGGGTGTGCCATCTGGCTTGTTTTAAAGACGCTGAATTCTGCCGTATCTGCGAAGAACCGATTTGTAAAGGAGAGCGTTACCGGACCTCTGAAAAATACGATGAAACCTGGCATTTATCCTGTTTTAACAGGGTTGACAAATGTGGTATCACCGGCCGGCCGATTACTCCCGGCACCGAAATCGTGAGCATTGACGGGGAAACTTTCATCAAAGCCGAGTATGATAAATGCGCGAAATGCCTGGTCAGCGGCCTGCCGATCAACAATCACGGCAACTGCCTGGTGAATTCCAGGACAAAAACATACGTGCTGGAAAAGTTCCGGAACCAGACCCGGCAGTGCTATTCCTGCGGCGATTATCTGATTAACTGGTTTGAAACCGAAAACGACCTGTTTCTGTGCCGCTACTGTTATGAGAACGGCATCCGCGACAATCGGGCCGCCCAACCGTATATCAAATCGGTGTTATCCTTTTTCCGGGAAGAAGGATTGGCAGTGCCGGACAATCTTGAAATCCGGATTCTGCCGCCGGGGAGGCTGATTGACGAAAAGCAGCCCGGCCTGAAAGGGCGCTGCCGCACCCATTGCGGCAGTAAAAACGGAGAACCCGGCTCCTTGTCATACACCATCGAAATTCTCTGGGGGCTGAACCCGGATGTATTTGCCAGCGTGGCCGCGCACGAACTATCCCACGCGATTATCGCCGAAGCCTTGTTCAACCGGAGCGCCTGCCAAAAGCCGGCGGTTCCTTATGAAGAAGGCCGGTGTGAATACACGGCCTATACCTTTGCCAGAAGCAGGAATCTGCCGGAGTATATCATCAAAAGATTTTCCCGGAACCAGGTGGACAACTATCGAGAAGAGTTCCTGCACGTCCGGAAACATCCTCCCGCAAACATCAAAACGCTTCTTACCACACTAAAATTCTGATGGTTGTGGTTGGAGCGAAGCCGGCAGATTCTAGGACGCAGCCGCCAGAGACAGCAACGCTTCGGCCAGGCGCAGGTCGTCGGGGGTAGTGATCTTGATGTTGGTGGAGGAACCTTCAACCAGGGCGATCCGGCCGCCGGTTTGTTCCAGCAGGGCGGCGTCGTCGGTGGCCTGCCAGCCGCGGTCGCGGGCCTGCTGGTGAGCCCGGAGGATAGTGGCGTAGGCAAAGGCCTGGGGGGTCTGGGCCAGCCAGATGGCGGAACGATCCACGGTTTCCGTGATATAGCCGGCCGCGTCGGCGCTTTTGAGGGTGTCGCTGGCCGGAACCGCCGCCACGCATCCGTCGGCCGCGGCCAGTCCGTCCAGGCAGCGGCCGATCAGGTCGGAAGTGACCAGGGGGCGCACCCCGTCATGGATCAGCACCCGGTCGTCGGCCCGGCCGGCGGCGGCCCGGAGACCGTTGTAAACCGATTCCTGGCGGTGCCGGCCGCCGGCAGCCAGCCGCAGGGGGCAGTCGGCCTTGAACCGCGACAGGATATTGTCCCGGCAGTAGTCCAGATCACCGGCCGGCACCACCAGGATGATCTCGTCCACCCGGCCACAGGCGGCAAACACCGCCAGAGTTCGCGCCAGGACCGGTTTGCCGGCCAGGTCCAGATATTGTTTGGGCAGGGGACCGTCCAGGCGGGTACCCCGGCCGGCGGCCACGATGATGGCGGAGACCATGTTGTGTTTTTACCTTCCTGAAAAACGAACCTCTGCCGGCCGTCCCGGCAGCCGCGCCTTTTTATTTGAGATAGTCCAGCTCCCGGGGCAGCGGCACCCCCTTGCCCATGGTATCCTCGCCGTAATTAACGTCGGCCAGGATGCTGATATCCCGCAGCGCCCGCACGTCCCCCTCAAAGACGACCCGGTTGATCTTTTCCTTGTCAATTTTACCGCCGGCCCACTGGATATCCAGCACGCTGCTGGCGTCGAACTTATCATCGCCCACGCGCAGTTTGACCTCGCCGCCGTAATGCTGAGTAATCTTGGCCACCAGCAGGCTGGGACGGCTGTGAAATCCCAACTCCACCGGGATGCCCACCTCGATGGAGCCCCGCTCGATATTCTCGTTTAAGACTTCCTGGGCCAGCCGCTTGCCGTCGGACAAAAACTTAAAGGCGTAAAAAACACCGTAATTAACGATCTTATCCAGGAGCTCGTCAGCGTTGATCAGGGAGAACAGGCGGTCATGAACATCCCGGTAAATCGGTTTCTGGGCGTCTTTGGTGACATAATAGTGCCGCTCATAAAAATGGAGCAGTTTGCCGGTAAAATCGAACAGATGGTAAACAATGGAAAAATAACTGCGCAACTGCTTAAGTTTCCGGTCGCCGAACCTCAGCCCGCCGTAAATCACATAGGTATCAAAAGAAGACTGCAGGTTGTGCATCAGCATTTCAAAGCGCCGGATTTCGACCTCATTGATCCGGTCCGGAACCATCTCCTCCCTGGCTTCCCGGTCGCACTTCTCATATATGCCGTATTGCTCAAACTCTTTGGCAATATTTAAAAATTCACTGGTTACCTTGACGATGTTCTTCTGCTGCTGCTGGGGGCGTTCATCATCAATATCAAATTCCAGCACTTCGCCGGTGACCACGCTGGGGAAATCCTCCATACGGAGATTCGTCTCGGGCAGGGAGAGACCCAGATTTTCCGCCTCTACCAGTACAGCCCGGGATAAATTCAGGACCGTTTCTCCGATAAAAGTCCGGTTCTTCTCGACCTCCTCCTGAAACGGAGCTTTATTCAAAAGATCATAAAAGACAAGCCGGTTGGAAATATGCTCCTGGATATAACCACTGACGCTTAAATGCCTGACCGCCGCCGACAGCTCCCGGTAAAAATACCACTTCTTGTTGTTCTTGGCGCCGTGGAAATCCAGAAAATCTTCCACCAGATGGGAGGCTGCGATCAGCTTGGAATATAATTTCTTGGTGAAAAGACACTCCGGCGTCTCGCAGGTGGACAGATACCGGCAGTGTTGATGGTATTCTTCCAGGTACACCCGCAATTTATCGAAAAAACTTATATTACATAAATTTTCAGCCAACCCGCGCCCCTTTTATTTTAATTTTGGTATGGCATGAATAAACGGTTGAAGCGGCCCGTAAGCCGAATTCTGTTTTCCGCGGTGGTTACCCGCCGCGGAACGATGATCATTCATCTAAGGACGCCGGTTGCCCGGCGCCTCGCGCGACCTACCCGGGAGCTCAGGCGGGCCACCCTCAAACACTCCCCTATTTGGTCTTGCACCGGGTGGGGTTTACCAAGCATTTCCGGTCACCCGGAAATCTGGTGCGCTCTTACCGCACCTTTTCACCCTTACCCCGGACCGAACGCCTGACGGCGAACCTTCCGGGGCGGTATCTTTTCTGTGGCACTTTCCTTCGCGTTGCCGCGACTTCACGTTATGAAGCACCCTGCCCTGTGGTGTTCGGACTTTCCTCCGGCGCC
>JBKHHL010000171.1:0-5185 GCA_046539175.1 Desulfosudaceae bacterium | reverse complement strand
CCTTCGGGGACAACTCCGGGGAATACTCCGGGGAATACTCCGGGGAACCCGCCGAAGACGCCGCCGCGGCTGACGACCATACCTCTGATACTGCCGGTTCATATGACCAGAACAAAGACCTGGACATTGCATCAGCCGGGACTAAGGATCCTTCCAACGAGCCTCCGGAAACGGCTCCGCCCGGCTCACCCAATACCCTGGCCGAGACCCTGAAGGACGCTTCTTTAAAATCAGCCATGAAGCAGACCTCTTTGCGGGTTGATGTCAAATTACTGGACAGCCTCATGACCCTGGCCGGGGAAATGGTTCTCAGTCGCAACCAGCTGCTGCAAAGCATTGCCGCCGATGACATCAAAACGATCGGTTTTGCCGGCCAGCGAATCAACATGGTCACTTCCGAGCTCCAGGATGTCATCATGCGGACCAGGATGCAGTCCATCGGAAATATTTTCAATAAGTTTCCCCGGCTGGTGCGGGATATGTCCCAGAACCTGGGGAAAAAAGTTGAACTCACCCTGGAAGGAACCGACGTTGAACTGGACAAGACCATCATTGAGGCTATCAGTGATCCCCTGACCCACCTGGTACGTAATTCGGTCGATCATGGCATTGAGCCGCCGGGCAAAAGAAAAAACAGCGACAAAAGCCCCATTGGTAAAATCCGCCTGTCTGCTTTTCACGAAGCCGGCCAGGTCTCCATCGAGATTAACGATGACGGCCAGGGCATTGATGGAGAAGCTATTGCCGCGGCAGCAGTGCAAAAAGGGCTCATATCGGAACACCAGGCCGGAATGATGACCAAAAAGGAGAAGATTGAACTGATCCTGTTGCCCGGCTTTTCAACCTCGGAACAGGTGACCGATCTTTCCGGCCGGGGCGTCGGCATGGACGTGGTCAAGACCAACCTGGAAAAACTCGGCGGGACCATGGACATTGATTCTGAACCCGGCCGATATACCTCCATCAACATCAAGCTGCCTCTGACCCTGGCCATCATCCCCAGCCAGATCGTGGTGGTCGGTGATGAAACTTTCGCCATTCCCCAGGTTAACCTTGATGAACTGTTACGAATTCCGGCCGATCAGGTCAAACACCGCATAGAAAAAGTCGGGGACGCGGAAGTCGTTCGGCTGCGCGGCAAACTGCTGCCTCTGGTGGACCTGGCGGAAGTGCTTAATATCGAAAAACAATATCTTCATCCCCGGGATGGTCAGAAATACCAGGAACGCCGGCAGAGCGTCGCCGACAGGCGCTCCCGGAAGCTGGACCTTCCCAGCGAGACGTCCTGCGGGACTGAGTCCGCCGGCAAACAATCCGATAAGACCGAAACTGCCGACTCGCCGGAAGATACCCCGACGGACCTCCCCGCCCGCAGGTCGTCTGACGACCGGCGTTTTCATGCCACCAGCGCCATCAATATCGCGGTCGTTTTCATGGGCGACACAAAGTATGGCTTAATCGTTGACCGGCTGCTGGATTCCGAGGAAATTGTCGTCAAGCCCCTGGGACAGCACCTCAAGGCTTGCCAGGAATTTTCCGGCGCCACTATCATGGGTGACGGCAAGGTGGCCCTGATCCTGGACGTGTCCGGCGTGGCCAACGCGGCCCAACTCAGCATCATGGAAATTTCGCGCAAGGAGAAAGCGGAAAAAGAGCTTCGCGAAGCAGCCACCACCAAAACCAGCCAGGAAGCCACCTCACTGCTGCTGTTCAGCAATACCGACAAGGAGCAGTTCGCGGTTTCATTAAGCTTGGTGGAAAGAATTGAAAGCGTCAGAAAATCAGCCATTGAACATGTCGGCGGCAAAAAGATAATGCAATACCGCGGCGGTGCCCTGCCGCTTTTCTCGCTGGATAACGTGGCCAACGTGCTGCCTCTTCCGGATGCCGAAGAGCTGGAAGTCATCGTGTTTACCATCAGCGGTAAAGAAATCGGTCTGATGGTCATTCCGCCGGTAGACGCCGTGGAAGTACCCATCAACATCGACTCCAAGGCCTTAAAACAGCCCGGCATCATGGGTTCGGCCATTATCAACCACCAGACCACTCTCATTCTTGACATTTTTGAAGCGGTCCAGACGCTGTATCCCCAATGGATGGGAGATTTGACCCAGCGGCAGATCAAAAACGATGTCTCCGGGACTCTTTTATTTGCCGAAGATTCCGACTTTTTCCGGCGCCAGGTTAAAGGTTTTCTGGAAGACGGCGGCTTTAAGATAATCGAGGCCCGGGACGGTCAGGAAGCCTGGGATATTCTGCAAAAACAGTCCGGTGAGATTGATTTGATCATCACCGATATTGAGATGCCCAATATGAACGGTTTCGAGTTGACCCAGAAAATCCGGAACGATGAACGGTATAATCATTACAATGTTATCGCTTTGACCTCCCTGGCCGGGGAGGAGGATGTCGTCAAAGGCAAACAGGCCGGCATTAATGATTACCAGATCAAAATGGATCGGGAAAAATTGCTGGACAGCGTCAAGCGTCATCTTAAGAACCAATGAAGCCCGCGATTCCTGAAAAAATTGATAACATTTTGAAGGAAACACTGAATGCAGCAGTCAAACAAAGCGGTCAGCCGCCAGACCAAAACTGAACTGGTAACCTTTTATATCGGAAACGCCCTGTGCGGTATCAACATTACCGATATTCAGGAAATCAACAAGCAGACCGACAATCTGACCCTGGTTCCCAAGTCACCCGCCTACGTGATGGGCGTCTTGAACCTGCGGGGTATGATTGTCACCATTATCGACCTGGGTTCCAAGCTGGGATTCCCGGCTTTGAAGCTGGAGAAAAGCAGCCGTAATATCATTGTTCATTTCGAAGATGAGCTGGTCGGCATCCTGGTGGACCGCGTCAGTGAGGTCTTGTCCGCGGATTCTACAGAAATTGAACCTGCTCCGGCCAACCTGGGCGGCTTGCAGGGCAAATATTTTCGCGGAGTACTTAAAACAGATGATTACCTCATCGGCATTCTTGATATTCACAAAACCCTGGCGGACGCGTAATTATCTTCTAAAACGCTTCCAGGCCGCATTTGCCATATAAAAATGAACGATACTGATAAATTAAAAATCCTGGTCGTAGACGACACCATTCTTTACCGGAAAATCATCAGTGAGGTGTTGTCCTCTTTCCCCGGCGTGGAAATTGCCGGTACCGCCAGTAACGGCAAGACCGCCATCGCCCGTATTGCCTCCCTCAAACCGGACCTGATAACCCTGGATGTCGATATGCCCAGCATGGACGGCATCGAAGTGCTGGTGGAGATCAATCGATTGCAGTACGACGTGGGCGTTATCATGCTCAGCTCCCTGACACGTGAAGGCAGTGAGCTGACCGTCAAGGCCCTGGAACTGGGGGCCTTTGATTTCATTCCCAAACCGGAGCTGGAATCCATTGAGGCCGGCAAACAATACATTAAAGACCATCTGGCGCCGATGTTGCGTTCTTTTGGAGATCGCCGGACCATCAAAAAAATTCTGTCCGGTCAGTCAACTTATCGCCGCCCGCCGCAAACAACCCCGATCATCGAGGAAAAACCCCGCCGGGATCAGGAAACGGCCGGCGCGATGCCGCCTTCTTACCCCGCCCCTGCCGCCACCGGTCAACCATGGCAGGGCCCGTCCAAGGTGGTGACCATCGGAATATCCACCGGCGGTCCCAAAGCCCTGGCCAGGATAATCCCTTTGCTCCCTCCGGACATCAAAGTTCCTGTCCTGATTGTCCAGCACATGCCCGCCCTGTTTACCAAATCTCTGGCCAAAAGCCTTAACGCCAAATCAACCATCCGGGTAGTCGAAGCCCAAGACGAAGAGTTTCTCTTGCCGGGCACCGTCTATCTCGCTCCCGGCGGCAAGCAGATGAGAATCTCTCCGGGCCCCGACCACAGAAAGATAATTAATATTACCGATGACCCTCCGGAAAACAGTTGTAAACCTTCGGTGGATTATCTCTTTCGATCCGTGGCCGAGAATTTCGGTCGCAAAATTACCGGCGTCATCATGACCGGCATGGGCTCGGACGGCTATCTCGGCATAAGAGCCATGAAATCCGCCGGAGCTCTTATCATCGCTCAGGACGAGGCTACCTGCACCGTCTTCGGCATGCCCAAAAAACCGATTGAATCCGGCTTGGTGGACGTGGTCGCCCCGCTTGACGATATTGTCGCCGAAATTGTCAATTCCGTGAAGATGTCCGGATAATGTCAGCCCATGCCAAAAATATCTTACCTTGAGTTCACCGTTCTCTCAAAATATCTATTTGATATTTCTGGTATCGCGTTGAGTCCGGGCAAGGAATACCTGCTGGAACACCGATTGGCCCCTCTGCTGACAGAATATCAATGCGTTTCCTTCAGTGAACTTTATTACAAGGCCAAACGGGATAATGCCATTGAAGAAAAAATTATTGACGCCCTGACCACCAATGAAACCTATTTTTTTCGTGATGTCCTGCCGTTTGAACTATTGCAGCATAAAATCATTCCTGACCTGGTGGACAAACGGACCGGGGAAAACCCCTCCCGGGAAAAAATACCCATCCGGATCTGGTCGGCGGGATGTTCCACCGGTCAGGAGGTATACAGCATTGCCTTTGTCTTGAAGAATCTGGGCGTCACCCCCGAAAACTACCACCTCTTTCTGGTGGGCACTGATATTTCCAACGCGGCCATATCCAAGGCCAGCTACGGTCGTTATACCAATTTTGAAGTAACCCGCGGTCTCATGCCGGATCAGGTGGCCCGATATTTTACCAGAATAAACGAAAACTCCTGGCAGGTCGCCGATGAGTACCGCTGGATGGTCACCTTCAAAACCCAGAATTTATTTAAACCTTTTGAAAGACAAAGCCGGTTTGATATTATTTTCTGCCGCAATGTCGGCATCTATTTTTCCAGCTCGGACCGGCGGAGACTTTACGAGCGATTGCTGAACGCCCTCGCCCCGGACGGTTATCTTATCCTGGGTTCCACGGAATCCATCGCCAATAATACTGACCTGTTTATCCCCAAAAAATATCTGCGCACTACCTTTTACCAGCCCAAACTGCCGCAGGGCTGATTCGGATATTCCCTGACATTTTGCCGCCAGCCGGTTATAAACCCCTTCAACCGGCCCGCGCCCCTTTGTAAAAATTTTGTAAAGGCTTAATTTCCCCGCATTTTCTCTTGATTCAC
>JBKHHL010000040.1:0-18331 GCA_046539175.1 Desulfosudaceae bacterium | reverse complement strand
TAACCCGGATATTAAAAAAATCAGGCCCGAGGAAATTCCTGCCCGCTACAATTCCGAAAAACTCTGGTAAAACAGAACGGTCCGAAGATTGACAGCCTCTACCGCTCCTGCTATATAAATCAAGCCTGACGGAACCAGTTAAATTTAAACTTTGGGCGCGACCGTGATCTTAACTCCTGCCCCTGCGCCTGCCAAAAAAGTACAAGGATATCATGGAAGAAACACGGCAAAGACATTTTCTCTTTTTTCTGACCGATCTGATGATGCTGGCCATCCTGCTGGTCAACCTGCTGTGGATCCTTTTGGATGCCCTTTTCGGAGTTCCCCTGATCCAGTCCGGGCTGGAAAAAATTTCCAGCGGCTTTGTTGAATTTTACCTGCCCGTCCACCGCAATTTCTTCTTTTACGACCTGGCCTTTATCAGCGTTTATCTGACCGAGTTTTTGATCCGGTGGATTCTGGCTCTCAAGCGGGACACCTATCACCGCTGGTTTTTCTTTCCTTTTCTGCACTGGTACGACCTGATCGGCTGCATCCCGGTGGGCAGCTTCCGGTTCATCCGTATTTTAAGGATCATATCCATTCTTTACCGGCTCCAGAAGCTCGAATGGATCGATTTCAGGGGTACCCTGCCCTACCGGGTGGCGACCAAGTATTATGATATTATCACCGAGGAAATTTCCGACCGGGTGGTAATTAATGTGCTGGACGGGTTGCAGACGGAAATTCAGCGTGGCTCGCCGGCCCTGGAAAAAATTGTCGATCAAATTATCAAATCCCGCCAGCCGGAAATGGTCACCTGGTTTGCCCGGAAAATGCAGCATGTGGCTGTTGAGAACTACGGTGATTTCCAGGAAGATATCCGCCAATACGTTCAGCTGCGCGTGCGGGAAGCCGTGGACCGCAACCGGCAACTAAAGGGGATCAAAAGATCGGTGCCGGTGGTCGGCGGCCTGGTCATCAGGAATGCTGAAAGCATTGTCTCCGACGTGGTCTTCCAGGTACTGGACGGAATAGCCGAGGACATTTCGGAAAAAGACCTGGACCACCTCTTCGACCAGATCGCGGACATCATTCTGGGCTCAATCCTGGTCAAGGGTGAGGATCAGCGCCTGAACCGGGCGGTCATCGAGGCGGTGGTCGAGGCCATTGAAATCGTCAAGGATCAGGTCCGGGTGCAGCAGTGGAAGCTGCGGGAAGAAGCTTTCCGGGGGGCCGATCTTAACCTGTAACACGGAGGTCAACCCTCCGGAACAGGACCCAGGGGGAAAAAATGGTGGAAAAGGCTGATGCCGCCATGTATATCAGCAAGCAGCAGGGACGCGACCGGTTTACGATACAGGAATGACAGCGGCGGGCCCTACTTTAAAAACCGGTCCATGATCCATTGCTGGGTATCATCGTCGGTTCCGGCCCCGCTCACGGACAAAAAAGTGTCCAGGCCGACTTCTGCCCGGGCCATGCTTTTATGACCGCCGGCGCTGCCCATTCCTCCGAAAATCTTCTTAGCCTTTTTGCCGGCATCCCGGGTAATACCGTTGTTACGCAAAATAACCACCAGAGTATTCTCATAAACTCCGGAAACAACGCTCCATTTGACGGTATTGACCCGCATGAAAAAGTCAGCCACCAGCACGCACACATCGGGGTTATTGACCAGCCCCAGATGGGTGAACATCCAGCCCTTGACCATCTTCCGACGGTTCAGGGCCACAGCAAAACAGTCCAGAGAATCGGGTTCAATATCGGCCTGCTCGATTCGCCGGGCCAGAGGAACGTTTACGCGCTTGTAGATCGACTGGAAAGCCCGGACATCCTCGATGCGGGCGTGACGCTCAAAATTGCTGGTATCGGACTTGATGCCCAGGTAAAGGGCCGTGGCCAGTTTTTTAGAAGGAATTATACGGGCGGCCTTGAGGTATTCAATCATGATAGTGGAAACGGCGCCGTACTGCGGCCGTATATCCGCGTAGCCATCCGGAGCCTTCTTGACGGGGGGATTGGTTGGATGATGGTCGATAATGACATCCGGCCTGATCCGGGCCAGCCACTCATGGTGTTCCGGCTGTGAATCAACCATCACAAAGCGGTTGTACTCTTTGAGGTCGATTTTGTCTTTATGGATCAGGGTGATGCCCAGCAGGTTCACCAGGGAGATATTGTCCGGCCGTTCAATCACGTTGACATGGGCCATGGTAACCGAGGCGGCTTTTTTCCACAGCAGGCGCTTGACGGCCAGAGCTCCGGCAATAGCGTCCGGGTCGGCGTTCATAACAATCAGCACCTGGTCGGTCTTGTCAAACCGGGCATAAAATTTTTGGATCCGATCTTTTTTGGAATCCGACATATCGTTTCTTCCTTTTATGATTGACTGAAGATTTACCGCTCCCTCAGTCTATCCCGAATATTTCATGAATTTTTTCGGCCATAGTTGGTTTATTAATAAACTTCAATTAATAATTAATGATTTCAGGTTCTTTTTCAAAATACAAATTATAACTGGCTGTTTAAGGATTTTTCACCATTGACGGCTTCGTAAAAATTCACCCTTCGGGCGAGTCGCCTTGAGCGCGGCTGCTTTGTTGCAGGTGGAGCCAGGGGCTCGGGCCCAAATCGACCCGTGAAATATCCGGGCTATAGGCTTAAAATCATGACATATTCTTTTTCCGGTGTCACCACCAAAAATAAACGGGCAGGCAAAACCGGGAAATGGTCGATATTATCCTCGTAATGAAACCGTCAAGAAAAATTCTCACCATTGTGTTATGTTATTATAGCATAATATCATTATCTGGAACTTAACCCGGCCTATCCGCAACAAACACCAAGACAAAGGAGGAAGGAAACATGAAAAAAATCGTACTGATTTTGCTGGCGGGAATTATCCTGGCGGCTGGTCCGGTCACGGCCGGAGAGCTGCAGACCGGCCAGCAGGCCACGGCCTGGTCGTTTCCGGACGCGGACGGCAACCTTTACACCATGGATAAATGGGCCGGCAAGGTACTCTTGATCAACTATGTGGACCCGGACGAGGCGGATGTTAACGATCATTTTACTGATGCCATGAAAGATGCCCGGGAAGAAGGCCGGCTCGATTCCGAGACCTATCAGGGCATCGGCATTGCCGATTGCGCGGCCAGTTGGAAACCGAACTTTCTCATTCGCTCTATTGCCGGCAAAAAGGCCGAAAAATACAATACCGTGATTCTGTTTGACACTGAAGCGGCCCTGCGCCAGGCCTGGGGTCTGGAAAAGAACACCGGCAACATCATCCTGCTGGACAAGGACCGCGTCTGCCGGGCCATTGTGCGCGGGCCGGTGCCGGAAGATCGAGTCGAGGAACTGGTCAATCTGGCCGTGTCTCTGCAGGAGGAGTAGGCCCGGAAAGCGCCCTCCTGGAATAACAGCGGCGATCGTATCGCCCAAAGTGTCTCAAAAAGACAATCCGGGATTTACTGTTTTGTCCGACTTGTGGATGACCGCGAACAATAAACCCGGACTGCCTCTTCTGCGGAGGGGACCAGCCCCCCCCTCTTATAACCTGATAATCTCATGAAACCTCCCGGTCATATTCGGTTTATCATTTTTCTTTGCCAAAAGGTTATGATATATAGCCCCTGAAATTTAACCCGGATATTTCATGAAATATTTTAAAATATCCGGGTTAAAGCCCTTCCTTTACAAAACGAACATATTCATGCGACAGGCTGATTCATGACTACAAAAACTAAGCTGGGAATCTGCGGCCTGTGTTTTCACAGCCCGGGCTGCGGCGTAAAGATTTTTTTTGATGACGAGGGCAAACTGGACCGGCTGGAGCCGGATCCGGAGGCCCCCCTGGGAAGCGTTCTGTGCCCCATAGCCAAAAGCGCCAAAGAAATCGTTTATTCCGAACACAGGTTGCGGACCCCCCTGTTACGTACCGGTCCCAAGGGAACCCACGAATTTGAACCGATCTCCTGGGAGGAGGCCTTTCAAATCATGGTTGACCGGTTGAACGAGCTGAAAGACGACCACGGCCCGGAATCGGTCGGATTTTACGCCGGAACCGGCTCCTATGAACGATCCTTCAAAGACGTATTCCAACTGGCCGGATCGGAAATCTACCTGGCCTCCTCCGTCCTCTTCCCTTTTGGCTCGCCCAACACTTTCGGCGTTGGCGCGCCCTGCTACACCTCTCTGGGAGTCCTCGCCCCCCAGCTGACCATGGGATGCCGGCACATAGACATGTTTTCAGACCTGGACAGGGCCGACCTTATCCTGATCTGGGGAACCGACCCTTCCACCTCGACTCCCCCGGCCACGTTCGAACGTCTTAAAAAAGCGGCTGACGAAGGCGCGGAAATCATCGTCATTGACCCCCGCAAAACCAGGACCGCTGACCTGGATGAGGTCGAGTGGCTGCCTATCAGGCCCGGTTCGGACGGAGCCCTGGCCCTCGGCCTCTGTCACCTGCTGATTGAAAATAATCTTTACGACCAGGATTTCGTCAAGGACTGGACCCGGGGATTTGATGAGTTTGCCCGGTATGCCCGGGAGTTTTTTCCCCGGCGGGTGGAAGAGCTGACCGGCATCAGCGAAGATCGCCTTGTGGAACTGGCTGAATCCATAGCCGAAGCCGAGGGCGCCACTTACATCATGTACACCGGTCTGGAATACACTAAAAGCGGCGTTCAGAATATACGGGCGGTAATGGTGCTATGGGCGCTGGCGGGCCAGCTGGACGTGGAAGGCGGACGCTGTTTTCTGCGTCAAGATGATTTTCTGCCGCTGCGCCAGGACCGCCAGGTGAAAACCCCGGGAGCTGAAAAATCCATCGCCCGGGGGCGTTTCCCGGTCTATTCCCGCTATTGCGGAGGTGAGGCTCACGCCAGCCTTATTCCCAAGGCGGTCCTGGAGGAAGATCCATATAAAATCAGGGGGCTGCTCGTACTGGGAGCCTCCATCCTGACCTCCTGGCCCGAACCATCCGTCTGGCGCGAGACCCTGGCCGAACTGGATTTTCTGGTCTGCATGGATCTCCAGATGACCCAGGACGCAGCTTACGCCGACCTGGTCCTGCCCGCTACCACCGCTTTTGAACAGGAGTCCTACTGCTACTACGGTAATTGCATCCGTTTCCGGGAACGAGTTATTCCACCGGTGGGAGATTCCCGGCCGGGCCTCGATATTCTCTTGGAACTGGCCCAACGTCTGGGCTACGGAGATGTTTATCCCGGACAGGGCGACCAACTGCTGGATTATATCCTGGGTAATTCCGGATACACGGCCGAGGACCTCAAGGCCGCTGACCGGGGAGTTCTTTACGCCCGCCGAAAACCCATGGAATACCGCAAGTGGGAAAAAGGCCTGCTTCGAAAAGACGGCCAGCCGGGTTTTGAAACGCCCTCCGGAAAATTCGAGATAAAATCCGTCATCCTGGAAGAATACGGCTACGACGGACTGCCCGTTTACCAGGAATCTTTTGAAACCATTCCCAACGCCCCGGAACTGGCCCGACGCTATCCCCTGATTTTAGGCACCGGGCCATTCAAGCCCGACATGAAATCCTGCTTCCGGGCCATCCCCTCTTTCATTAAAAAATATCCCCTGCCCCTGGTACAGATCAACCCGGCTGACGCGGCCGGGCGAAAGATCGAGACCGGCGACACCGTCATGATAAAAACCGCCCGGGGCTCGGTCATGATGTGGGCCTTTGTCACAGATCGTATCATGGAAGGTTTCGTTTACGCCCCGGTGGGCGGCGGCGGACCTTTGGGCACCGAGGAGTGGCGGCAGGCCAACGTGAACATATTAACTGACCTGAACCAGTTTGACCCGATTTCCGGGTTTCCGGTGTATAAAACTCTGTTATGCCAGGTCAAAAAAAAACGACGCCGGACAAAAGGAATCGCGGTTCAGGATCCCGCCCTGGGCTGTGTCGGATAAGAACCCGCCTGATTTATAACATATGAACCGGCATCATCCTGGTCATGAGGCGAATTGTCTCTCCTGAATTGAGCCTGACCAGGATAAAAAAATTTATATTTTTGAGGATTGTTTCTGCGGAAAAAGGCCGTTTATGGATGGAAACCAATGAAAGAACGTGACGAAAACAGGGGCGCGGATTTTACGAAAAAATGGGGGAATCCTTAATCTCGGGGCCCTGAACCTGGCCATGGGTATCGGTGTCAGGTTGGAAACATTTGAAGTCCCGGACCGCCTGGAAGAAATGCCGGGTGACGCCTTTAACCCGCCTTTTTTCTGCCGTAAATAAAGAGACACCCGGTCGGGACCGTTAATCACCGGGTTAATCCCCGGCTTAATGGCCGGAAAAGATTGACCCGGCCGGCCGGTCCTGATATATCTGCCTCAGAACCTGTATCCGGGGGTTAAAACAGTCCCCCGAAGGGACAGATTTCTATTCCTTAAAATAATTTAAGGCCATGTTAAACGCCGGCCCGCGGACTCTTACGGTTGCCTGAGAAAATCCAGAGATGCTTAAAAAAACAAAAATCGTGGCCACTGTTTCCAGTTTAAACTGCGCCCCTTCTTTTATAGAACGGCTCTACCAGGCCGGCATGAATGTCGTCCGGCTGAATACCGCCCACATGACTCATGAGAACGCCCTGGAAATCATCACGGCTACCCGTTCGGTTTCGGACAGAATCGGCCTCCTGCTGGATACCAAGGGACCGGAAATCAGAACCTGTGAAATGGAAGCAACCCTGACGGTCAAAAGCGGCGATACCATCAGGATAAAAGGCGCGCCCGGGGAAGTATCACGGGGAGACCAGGTCTTTGTTTCTCACCGGGATTTTGTCCAGGATATCCCGGCCGGCAGCTCGATTCTGATTGATGATGGCCATATCGGACTGAAGGTTATCGAGAAAAGCGGTGATTTCCTTATCTGCCTGGTGGAAAACGACGGGGAAATAAAGGAAAAAAAGAGCGTCAACATACCATCAGTTCACGTCAAACTTCCCGCCCTGAGCGAAAAGGACAAAGCTTTTATCCGCTTTGCCGCCGACCAGGATCTTGATTTTATCGCCCACTCTTTTGTCCGCAACAAGGAGGACGTGCAGGCGGTTCAGCAGATACTGGACGAAAAAAGATCTCCCATCAAAATCATCGCCAAAATTGAAAATTCCGAAGGTGTCTCCAACCTCGATGAGATCCTGGATTCTGTCTACGGTGTGATGATCGCCCGGGGCGACCTGGCAGTAGAAATCCCCACCGAACGAATTCCAATGATCCAGAAAAAAATAATCAGAACCTGTATCGAGCGAAGACGCCCGGTTATTGTCGCCACCCAGATGCTCCACTCCATGATAGATTCGCCGCGTCCGACCAGGGCGGAAGTATCTGACGTGGCCAACGCCTGTCTCGATTATGCCGACGCCCTGATGCTTTCCGGCGAAACAGCCAGCGGAAAGTTTCCCGAGATAGCGGTCCGGACCATGGCGAAAATCATCTCAGAGGTGGAAGACACCAATGAAGGTTATCTCAACATCCCTTACCACCATGAGAACAGGATCACGGCTTACCTGGCCAAGGCGGCGGTCAAAGCGGCCCTGCGCCTGAATACCAGGGCCATAGTAGCCGATTCGCTGACCGGCAAATCGATACTGGCGCTTTCGGCTTATCGCGGCGGCAACATCATCTATGCCCAGATTTATGATAGACATGTCATGCGACACCTGTCGCTTTCTTACGGGGTCTACGCCAATTACCTGCCTATGGATGCCGACTCGGCCGAAAGCCTGAAACAGGAGATCTGTCGGCTGGTTGACGAACGCCAGTTCGCCGACGATGACCTCATCATCGTTCTGGCAGGCAGCTTCGGCGCCAGCCTGGGCGCTTCTTATATCGAAATTGCCGTGGCCGGAGAAATGAAAAAAAAGTGCTTCCTGCCCAGGCCGGAGGGATAAAAGCCAGCGTACCCACCAACAAAACAAAAAAATTCACCTTTCAGGTGCCCCCGCCCGGCGAGGTTTATTCCGAGCAATTCCGGGCAGACCAACATTTATGCCGCCGGCATCGCCGTCCGGGGCAGCTCCGACATGATTTATTGATGGACAAAACGCAAAGTATCAGATACATGAGAAATGACGCCAGCCCGGATGTTTCCTGAAATATCCGGCTCGGATTAAGTTATGATGATTCAGTAAAAACAGGACCTTTATCAGATGTGGTGGCAAGGAATCTCAGGCCTGGCCGCCTTCGCGGTGCTGGCCTGGCTGCTCAGCGAAAACCGGCGAATGGTCAGAGGAAAAAACTTCGCGGTCGGCTTGATCCTTCAATTTGCACTGGCCCTGGTGCTGTTGAAAACACCGGGCTCCATTCAATTTTTCCGATTTCTCAACCGAATCGTCCTGGCGCTGGAAGAATCCACCCAGGCCGGCACATCTTTCGTGTTCGGTTATCTCGGCGGCGGCCAGGCCGAATTTCCCTTTGAAGTGACCAACCCCGGGGCGACCTTTATTCTGGCCTTTCAGTCCCTGCCGCTGGTCCTGGTCATGAGCGCCCTGTCCGCCCTGCTCTTTTACTGGAAAGTACTGCCCCTGATCGTCAAGGGGTTCTCGCGCTTACTGCAGAAGACCGTCGGCCTGGGCGGTGCCGAGGGAGTGGGCGTCTCGGCCAACATCTTCGTGGGCATGGTGGAGGCGCCGCTGTTGATCCGTCCCTACCTGTCCCGCATGACCAGAAGTGAAATCTTCTGCGTCATGACCTGCGGTATGGCCACCATCGCCGGCACGGTCATGGTGCTCTACGCCAGCATTCTGGGGGACGCAATCGACAACATCATGGGCCACATCCTGACCGCCTCGGTCATCAGCGTGCCGGCCTCCATCGCCATCGCCAAGGTGATGGTGCCGGAAAGCGAACCACCCACGGCCGGAGAATACCAGCCTCCGGAAACGGCCAAAAGCGCCATGGACGCCGTTACCCGGGGTACCTTCCAGGGCGTGGAGCTGCTCATCAACATCATCGCCATGCTGGTAGTGCTGGTGGCCCTGGTCCACCTGGTCAACGCCGGGTTGGGCTTTCTGCCGGACCTGGCCGGCCGGGCCATTACCCTGGAACGGCTGCTGGGCTATGTCATGGCCCCGGTGGTCTGGCTGATGGGGATACCCTGGAGCGAGGCCACCACCGCCGGGACCCTGATGGGCACTAAAACCATCCTCAACGAACTGCTGGCCTACCTGCATTTAGCGAAACTGCCCGAGGGCGCTTTAAGCGAAAAAAGCCGGCTGATCATGACTTATGCCATGTGCGGTTTCGCCAACCCGGGCAGCCTGGGCATCATGATCGGCGGCCTGGGAACCATGGCCCCGGACCGGCGGGATGAGATCGTCTCTTTGGGGCTCCGCTCCATCGTGGCCGGCACCCTGGCCACCTGTATGACCGGCACCATCGTCGGCCTTCTTTATTAAAAAACTTTCGGCTGAAGATTTGAGAACCATGCCCCTTTTTTTCAAGACCAACAACAGCGACAGCCGCCGGAAGCTGGTTGTCAGCTGGCCCCTGGTAGCGGCCGTGCCGCTGGTAATTATTCTGTTTCTGGGACTTGCCATCAGCGCCAGAAAAGACAGTCTGACCTCGACCCGTTCCCGGGCAATGGTTGAGCGGGAGGACCTGGTCAACGTTATCACCTGCCGGATCCAGCCCACCCCTATCCGCGACCGGATCAACCTGCCCGCCCTGGTAGCGCCCTGGTCGGACCTGGATGTCCTGGCCCAGGTGTCGGATATTATCCTGGAACAGAAGGTCAGCGAGGGAGAAACCGTCAAAAAGGGGCAGACCCTGGCGGTTGTTGATTCGAGAAAATATGAAAACGCCTTTGAGTCCGCGCGGGCCTCCCTGCGTTCCTCGAAAGCCACCCTTTCCCGGATCAGCCGGCTGCGTCAGCGGAACCTGGCCAGCCAATCCGACCTGGACTCCATCACGGCCACTGTCGAGAAGGAACGGGCCGCCCTGGAAACGGCCGCCCTGGACCTGGAGCGTTGTCAAATCAAGGCCCCGGTTGACGGCACCGTCAACCGGATTTATGTCGACCCCGGCCAGGTGGTGGAGGCCGGTCAACGAGTGGCCCAGATTCTGCAGCTGGACCCCGTCAAGGTAACGGCGGGCATCCCCGAATCAGATGTCAGCGCCGTCCGCCGCCTGAACACGTTTACCGTTATTGTCGACGCCCTGGACGGCCGGACCTTTACCGGCACCAGGCACTTTCTGTCCAGCACCGCCGCGGAAACGGCCCGCCTGTACGACCTGGAAATACGGGTCGACAACCCGGACGGAGAAATTCTACCGGATATGTTCGCCCGCGTGGATATTGTCAAGCAGACGGTACCCGAAGCCCTGGTAGTACCGCTTTACGCCGTCACGGCCACCTCGGACGACAAATACATCGTCTACGTGGAGAAAAACGGAGTCATTCCCCTGGGCGGCGATGCCGGCGGCAAACCACTCGGCCTGCTGACGCCCCCGGATCAAACCGGTCTCGTCCAGTCCCGGGAAGTCACTCTGGGGATCCGGGAAGGCCTTAACGTCCAGATCACCAGCGGTCTCTCCCCGGGTGAACACGTGGTCATAGTCGGCCAGAAACGAATCGGCCACGGCCAGAAGGTCAACGTGGTAAGAACCGTCGACGACCCCGCTCAGGCCGGACAATGATTATATCCGACACCGCCATAACCAAACGTATCAGCGTGATCGTCCTGGCGATGATCATTATGGTGACCGGCATTTACTCCTACCTGGCCCTGCCCCGGGAAAGCTCGCCGGACATCACCATTCCCTACGTGTTTGTCACCACCAGCTACCGGGGGGTGGCTTCGGCTGATATAGAATCCGCCATTACCATTCCCATCGAAAACAAGCTTAAAAACCTGGACGACGTCAAGGAGATCCACTCGGTCAGCGCCGAGGGTATGTCCTATATAAACATCGAATTTTTGTCCGGCACCGAAATCGACGATGTGCTCCATAAAGTCAAAAACAAGGTGGACGAGGCCGAAAGCGACCTGCCCTCGGATCTGGAAAACGAGCCCTCGGTCAACGAGGTCAACTTTTCGGACATGCCCATCGTGGTCTATTCCCTGTCCGGGAACCGCGACATACGGATTCTAAAAGAAATCGCCGACGAGCTGGAAGACGATATCGAAGCCATCCCGGGCGTGCTGGAGGTGGACGTCTCCGGCGTTCAGGACCGGGAAATCCGTATTGAAGTCGACCCGGACAAGCTGGCCTACTATCGCGTTCCCATCACCGCCTTCCAGACAGTGGTCCCCGGGGAAAACCAGGACACCACCGGCGGAGCGGTGACCCTGGGGGATGGCCGTTTTCAGATTCGCGTTCCCGGCGAATTCGATACCCCGGAAGAGATATACGGCCTGGTGGTCAGCACCCACAACGGCCGGCCGGTTTATCTGAAGGACGTAGCCGAAATTGTCGACGGATTCAAAGAAGAGACCAGCCGATCCCGGTTAAACGGCCGCCGGGCGGTCAATATCTCCATAAAAAAACGAACCGGCGAAAACATCATCACCATTGCCGAAGAGATTGACCGCCTGCTGGCCGAAAAACAGGCCCGCTGGCCCCGGGGAACCACCATCACCAAGTTGATGGACCAGGCCGAAAACATCCACAAAATGGTGGCTGACCTGGAAAACAATATTCTGACCGGGCTCTGCCTGGTGGTGGTGGTCCTGCTCTTTTCCCTGGGGCTGCGCAACGCCCTGCTGGTAGGTCTGGCCATCCCCTTTTCCATGCTGATATCTTTTACCGTGCTGCACGCCCTGGGCATTACCCTTAACATGGTAGTGCTCTTTTCACTTACCCTGGCCCTGGGCATGCTGGTGGATAACGCCATCGTCATTATAGAAAACATCCATCGCTTTATGGAACAGGGCGTGCCGCGGCTGGAAGCGGCCCGGGCGGCCACTTCGGAGGTGGCTTACGCGGTGATCGGTTCCACCCTGACCACGGTAGCGGCCTTTTTTCCCATGATCTTCTGGCCGGGCATAATGGGCGAATTCATGAAGTACCTGCCCATTACCCTGGTGGTGACCCTGTCGGCCAGCCTGTTTGTGGCGCTGGTGATCAATCCCGCCCTGAGCACCTATTTCATGAAGCTGCAAAAAAGAAAAATCCCGCCCGCGACCGGCAAAACCGTCGCCGAGATCACCGCCGAAGGCGAACAGCCGGTGGAAATCAAGGGACGGATCCTGACGGTCTACCGGCAGATAATGGAAGTGATTCTGGATAATCCCTTCAAGACGCTGTTTCTGTCATTTACCCTGATGGTGATTTTTTTCCTGGTCTGGCTGCTGACGGTCGGTCTGGAAAAACCGGTGGAGCTGTTTCCCACTATTCAGCCGAACAATATTTATATCAACATCGACCCGCCCGAAGGGGCCGACCTGGATTATATCGACCGGGTTACCCGCAAGGTGGAGATCGCCATCAGCGGGGTCCTGGGCCGGCACCCGGAGTATCTGGAAACCGTGCCGGTGGACCGCTACGACGGAGCTCTGACCCCCAAAAAACACCGGACCGCCTCCGGCCGGTCTTTTACCGGACCGTCCGACCTGGATAATGTCGAGCATATTTACGCCGTCAGCGGCCGCGTCGCCAAAACCAGCCTCTTTTCCAACACCAGCGCCAGCCACCTGGGCATCCAGTTTATAGATCTCGAAGACCGCTTCCGTCCCACCTTTGACGATATTAAAGAAATCAGGCGGCGGATTTCCAACATTCCCGGCGCCCGCCTGACCGTCAAAGAAGAAGACCAGGGGCCGCCCACCGGCGCCGCGGTCAATATTGAAATCTCCGGGGATGATTATCGCGTCCTGGGAGAACTGGCCCGGCAGGTCCGGGAGATCATCTCCCGTTTACCTTATATCGAGGATGTCCGGGACGACTACGTTGAATCAATCCCCTCCCTGAGAATTAAAGTCGACCGCCAGAAAGCCTCCCGCTTCGGCCTGACTACCGGCGACATCGGCTATGCTTTAAAAACGGCTTATAACGGGGTGAATGTTTCCACTTACCGGGAAAACAACGAGGATTATGATATCAGCGTCCGCCTGCCCGAAAACAGGCGCCTGAACACCGAGGTGCTTCGCAAACTCATGATACCTTCTTCCAGCGGCCAAATGGTGCCCCTGACCACCCTGGCCAAAATCACCTACAGCAGCAGCATCGGCGATATCAACCGGATTGACTTCAAACGGGTCATCACCGTCATGGCCAACGTGGACGAAACCAGGATACCCGGCAGCGTTCTGCGCATGCAGGCGGAAAAACTGCTGGCCGATTTCGACCTGCCGGCCGGCTACGGCATTGTCTTTACCGGCGAAAGCGAAGAACAGGAAGAAGCCCGGGAGTTTCTGTCCAAAGCCTTTTTTATCGCGGTTTTTTTGATTTTCCTGATCCTGGTCACCCTGTTTAACTCCGTTGCCCAGCCCTTCATCATCATGACCTCGGTCCTGTTGTCCATGGGCGGAGCTTTTATCGGATTGACCATCATCAATTCCCCTTTTTCCATCATCATGACCGGGGTAGGCATCATCTCCCTGGCCGGGGTGGTGGTCAACAACGCCATTGTGCTGATCGACTATGTCAACAAGCTGCGGAAATCAGGCCTGTCCAGCCGGGAAGCGGTCATTGCCGGCGGGGCGACCCGCCTGCGGCCGGTGATTCTGACGGCCATTACCACCATCCTGGGGCTGCTGCCGATGGTTACCGGAATTTCATTCAATTTCCGGAAACTCAGTCTTTCTCTGGTCAGCGAATCGTCCCAGTACTGGCAATCCATGGCTATTGTCGTTATTTTCGGCCTGCTGATCGCCACTTTCCTGACCCTGGTGGTGGTCCCCACCCTCTATCTGCTGTTCGACAACCTGACCCAACGGATAAGGGGAGACAATTTTTAAAAACCGCGACAGACGCCGGTTGACCGGGAAGGTGGCGTTTTATTGAAAACGAAGTCGGGTTAAGATTTAATTGACATGAGAATCTGTTCTCTGTTATAGAAACAGATGCAGAATCTCCCTTCTGCGAAACATCATTTTTCATAAAAGATAAATACCGGTTACGCCTATGGGGCCACTCCAGTCGAAGGCGGTAAAGACTATCTAACTAAGGAGGTTGCCGTGAGGTCAATAAAACTATCCGGAATCATTATAATCAGCTTCGTCTGCCTCTGCCTCTGCCTGAACCTGGCCCTGGCCAACGACGATACCACCGTTACCACGGCCGAAGGCATGGCCGCCATCCGCGACGGCAACCAGGCCGGTGCCAGGGACAGCGCCGTTAATGACGCCCTGCGCAAAGCCGTGGAACAGGCCGTCGGCACCATAATCTCATCGCGAACAGTCTCGGAAAATTACTCCATCCTGAGCGACCGGGTTTACTCCAAAACCGACGGTTACGTCAAAAACTACGAAGTCGTCTCGGAGCAACCCGGGGAACAGCTTTATGAGGTAACCGTGCGGGCGGAAGTGGCCCGGGCCGAGATCAAAGACGACCTGTCAGCCCTGGGCCTTCTTATGTCACAGAAAAACATGCCCCGCGTTATGCTCATGGTGGCCGAACAGAACATCGGCCAACAATATTATGTCTACTGGTGGCAAGGCGGCGGCGGCCACGATATCATGGCCGACGGCACGGACCTGACCGTTATTGAAAATGTTCTCATGCGGGAACTGGGCAATAAAGGCTTCAACCTGGTGGATCGTTCCGTTATGTCAGGTCAGCTCAGTGTTCCCCGGGCTTACAAAGTTGAATCATTGAGCAACAGCGCCGTTAAGGAAATCGGCAACATGTATGGCGCCGAAGTAGTCATTTATGGTAAAGGCGCGGCCAAGATGCGCGGTTCGGTCATGGGCTCTTCCATGCAATCATCCATGGCCAATGTATCGTTACGGGCGGTGCGCACGGACAACGGCCAGGTCATTGCCTCGGACACCGCCAGCGCCGCCGCCGTTCATCCGGATAAGGCCACCGCCGGAACCAGGGCCCTGACCCAGGCCACTGAACAGATCGCGGACAACCTGCTGGAACAGATTATGAACCGCTGGAGCGGTGAAGTCGCCGGAGGCGGACTCGTCCAGGTAACGGTGACCGGCAATGTCACCTATGACAACCTGTTACGGCTGAAAGACAGCATGCGCAACTCCATCCGGGGGGTCGAGCAGATCTACCAGCGGGATTTCAATGAAACCAAAGCCAGCCTGGAAGTGGAATACACCGGACCGGCTCAAAACCTGGCCGACGGTATCGCCGGAACCGGGATTGACGGCCTGACTACCACCATAACCGGGGTGTCCCAGAACCGGGTTAAAGTCAGAATCAATGGTTTTTAAGTAAAGAGACAAAATTTCTTTGATAAATTGATCAAGTAAATTAAAGAAAGGAAAAACCATGAAGCATTTCTTTTGGGGCCCTCTCCTGCTGGCGGCTGTTTTTATGTTATCAGCCTGCAGCATGATGCCGACCATCCCGCCCAACCCCTCCAATCCCATTAAAACAGTGGCGGTGCTGCCGCTGGCCAACGAAACCAACGACGTGGAAGCTCCCCAGATAGTCCGGAAAAAAATGATTGAAGCAGTTGATAATCGCCATTACGCCGTCATGCCCATTGAACAGGTTGATCAGCGGCTGCGGGACAATCTGGGAATTACCCTGGGCGGTCAGCTTCCGGAAGCGAGCCTCGAACAACTTAGAAACGTGCTGGAAGTGGATGGCTTGATTTACGGCACCCTTATGGATTTCAAGGAGACCACCACCGGCATCTATAACGTTAAAAAAGTCCGGGGCAAATTCAAGCTGGTCAACGCCTTGAACCAGTCCACCGTCTGGGAAAACGGCATCGGCGTCAAATCGGAAATGACCATGGGCGGCGATGCCGGCGCCATTGCCGATATAGCGGCCGACCTGTCGGACAAAAATGAGGAGGTGCCCTGGATAACCATAGACAGCCAGAGCAGCAATCAGGATTTTGGTACCACCCTGGGCGTGGCCCTGGCGGCGAAATTGATTTCCAAGGCCACCAACACGCAACTGGCCCGGGAAACCAATGAAATGATCAGACGGGTGCTGGAAGATTTTCCGGCCGGACCGGGTGCTTCCGTTTCTTTTACCGTTCCGGACCTGCCCGCCATTAATCCGGGCATGATGATGCCCACCATCGGGCACCTGGATCTGGGTGACCGGGATTTTTCCGCTGTCATGATCCACACCTGGAAAGACGAAAAGCAGCAGGAAAGCCGATCCTGGAAAACGCCCCTGGCCAAGAGATCTCAAGCACTCCGGCTGGAGATGGATTACAACCAGATGATGGGTGACGAAGCCGGGGATGTCGAATTTGAAAAAACGATCATGCTCTACCGGGGAGACCAGCAGACAGCTTGTTCCTTATATCCTGACCGCAAGGAATATGTGGAATTCGAGGAGTCGGATGATCATGTCTTTTCAGAACCGGAGGTTAAACTGACCCGGGTCGGCACCGAAACCATCGAGGGGCATCCTACCATCAAGTATTCCCTGGAAATGCGCCTGGAGGACGGCACCAGCAGTAGCGGCTACCTCTGGAACGCCACCGATCTTGATAACATGACCATCAAGACCTACCTGGAATACGACGGAGCCGAATCTACCATGCTGCTGACCAATATCAAGCTGGGGTCGCCGCCGGCATCCCTGTTTGAAATTCCGGCTGATTTTACGCAGGCAGACTCCAGGACGACCGGCCTGATTATAAAACAATAATGAGTTAAACAATAATTTAAATAACAAAAGGAGACGAATCAATGAAACAAGCAACAGTACTAACGGCACTTATTCTTGTGGCAGCCCTGATTGCCGTCACCGGCTGTTCCCCCAAGATGACCGGCGCGGTCAAGGATGATTCCTCCCTGACCGGAGTCGGCGATGATCTGGGCAAAAGGCAGGGCGAATACACCGGTCCCAAGCTGCGGGTCGGGGTGGTCAATTTTCAAAACAAGACCTCTTCCAAAAATGTCGGCTTTGGTGAAGCCGCCGCCGACATCCTGGGCACCATCCTGCATAAAACAGGTCAGTTTATCATCATTCCCCAGCAGGACATGAAATCCATCCTGGACCAGCAATCCCTGGGCACTTCCGGCGCCATCGATCCCTCCACCGCCGCCAAGATGGGCAAGGTGATGGGCCTGAACGCCATTGTCACCGGCGCCATCACCGAATATTCGGAAGTGGAAGAAGGCCAGGATCTGCTGATCCACAAATCCAAGAAACAGGTGGCCCGGGTAACGGTTGACTACCGCGTGGTGGATACCACCACCGGGGTGCAGCTGCTGGCCGATTCCGGCCGCGGCGTATATGACAAATCCACCGGTGGCTTCCTGGGCCTGGGCTCCAAGTCTTCCTACGACTCCGACCTTAAACAGGGCGCCCTGCGGGATGCCCTGCAAAAAGCCATGGTCAACATGATGGACCAGCTGGAATCCACTGAATGGCGCGGCCGCATCGCCCAGATCAAGGGCGATACCGTCTATGTCAACGCCGGTAAAAAGACCGGGTTGAAGGTGGGCGACGTCCTGAAGGCTCAGGAACTGGGCGAAATGGTCCATGATCCCCAGACCAGGGAGGCCATTGGCCGGGCACCGGGCAACGTCAAAGGCGAACTGATGGTGACCGGTTTCTTCGGTAAAGACGGTTCCGTGGCCACAATACGTTCCGGCGACGGTTTTAAGGCCAATGACCTGGTTATGCTGAAAAACTGATGGCTTTTTGTTAAACGTATCAGCCCGGATAATTCATGGCATATCCGGGTCGGACACTATCTGACAGGCAGATGCCCATCAAAGGGATCGCCGGCATGCGAGCCGCGGATATTGTTGTCCAGGTCCGGGGCCAGGACATGGACATCCTGGAAGATCTGACCGCAAAAACAGCCCGGACCATGTCCGGCCAGGAGCGGTTTCAGAACGTGTCCATTTCCATGGACCGGACCAAACCTGAATACCAGATCCTGGTGGATCGAACCAAGGCCGCCGACCTGGGTGTTTCAGTCGCGGAAGTGGCCACCTCCCTGCGGTCCCTTATCACCGGGGCCGTGGCCACGCGTTACCGCGTCGGCGCCAACTACTATGACATACGGGTAGTGGTTCCGGAAAAACGCCTGACCGACCGTCAACAGGTAGAGAACCTGATTTTGACCAGCAGCCGGGGCGAGACCCTCCGACTAAGGGACATCGCAGCGGTTGTCCCGGCCTCGGGGCCGGTGGAAATTATCCGGGAAAATCAGGTCAAGCAGATCACCGTGGAAGCGGACATTCGGGGCGACGACCTGGCCGGGGCGGTT
>JBKHHL010000170.1:0-5206 GCA_046539175.1 Desulfosudaceae bacterium | reverse complement strand
CGGCGTGCTCCACCCCGCCGATGTACTGATCCGCCGGCATCCAGTAGGCCACCGCCGCCGGATCAAATATAGCCTCCTCGCAGGAGGGGCTGCAATACCGCAGGTAATACCAGGAAGAATCCACGAAAGTATCCATGGTGTCGGTTTCCCGGCGGGCATCCCGGCCGCAGACGGGACAGGTGGTGCGTACGAATTCTTCCAGCACCGGCAGAGGAGACCGGCCGTCTTCCAGCAGATCGGCGTCTTCCGGCAGCACCACCGGCAGGGACTCTTCCTGCACCGGCACGATGCCGCAATCGTCGCAATGAACCATCGGAATGGGAGCTCCCCAGTAACGCTGCCGGGAGATACCCCAGTCCCGCAGCCGGTAACTGACCGCTCTTTGACCCAGCTTGTTGGCTTCCAGCCAGTCAGCAATGTCCGCCAGGGCGCGGCGGTTATCGAGGCCGTTAAAATCACCGGAATTGACCAGGACCCCGTCGCCGGTATAGGCCTCAACCAGGTCGGCCGATTCCAGGGGGTCGTCCGGAGGGCTGACCACCACGATAATTTCCAGCCCGTATTTACGGGCGAATTCAAAATCCCGCTGATCATGGGCCGGTACGGACATGACCGCGCCGGTACCGTATTCCATGAGAGCGAAATTGGCGGTATAAACCGGCATGCGCCGGCCGTTGACGGGATTAAGACACCAGGCCCCGGTAAAGACGCCCTCTTTTTCATAGGCTTCCACCGCCTGGCTGGTCCTGTCACTGGAGGCCACGCGCTCGACGAATTCCCGCACCGCCTCTTCCCGGCCGGTTCCGGCGGCAAGTTCCGTGACCAGCGGATGTTCCGGCGCCAGGCACATGAAAGTGGCGCCGCAAACCGTGTCCTGCCGGGTGGTAAAAACCGGGATGTCCAGGTCCCGTCCTTCCACCGGAAAACGAATCTCCGCCCCGATGCTTTTGCCGATCCAGTTTTTCTGCATGGTGGTCACTTTTTCCGGCCAACCCGGCAGCTGATCGCAATATACCAGCAGGTCTTCGGCATAATCGGTGATCCGGAAAAACCACTGGGGCAGCTTCTTCTGGCGAACGAGACTGCCACAGCGCCAGCAGGCGCCGCCTTCCACCTGTTCATTGGCCAGGACCGTGGCGCAGGTGTCGCACCAGTTGACGTAGGAATCTTTCCGGTAAACC
The DNA here is from genome assembly GCA_046539175.1 of Desulfosudaceae bacterium. Lineage (GTDB taxonomy): Bacteria > Desulfobacterota > Desulfobacteria > Desulfobacterales > Desulfosudaceae > CAYTQK01. Next base: position 4,025 of record JBKHHL010000170.1, on the reverse strand, counting down.
ATGTTATGCTCATACATCTTGACAAACAGCCACTGTTCCCAGCGATAATAATCCGGGTCGCAGGTGGCGATCTCCCTGTCCCAGTCATAGCTTAGTCCCATGCGCTTCAACTGGGAGCGCATGTAGTCGATATTACTTCTGGTCCATTCGGCGGGATGGGTCCGGTTGGCAATGGCCGCGTTTTCGGCCGGCATGCCGAAGGCGTCCCAGCCCATGGGATGCAGCACGTTGTAGCCCCGCGTTTTTTTGTACCGCGCGATGACGTCGCCGATGGTATAATTTCGGACGTGGCCCATGTGAATCTTTCCGGAAGGATAGGGAAACATTTCAAAAAGGTAATACTTTTCCCGCTCCGGATCTTCAGACACCTGAAACATCCGGTTGTCTTCCCAGAAAGACTGCCACTTGCTCTCGATTGTTTTAAAAGGGTACCGCTCCGTCATTATCAAACGTCCTTTCCGAGCTTTTTACCGGTTATCTGATTTTTTAACTGATTTTAAAATTTCAGTGGTACTGACGCCCTCCTTCAAAGGCACCAGGCAGACCTTGCCGCCGCGAGATTCGACTATTTCCCGGCCGACCACAGTTTCCGGGGTGTAATCACCGCCCTTGACCAGCACATCCGGCTGAAAAGCCGCGATCAGGTCAAGAGGCGTCTCCCCGGCGAACAAAACCACCATATCCACGCAGCCGATGGCCGCCAGCAAAGAAGCCCGCTCCGTTTCCGGCAGAACCGGACGATGCTCGCCTTTTAATCTCCGGACGGAAGCATCCGAGTTCACCCCCACTACCAGCCGGTCTCCTTCCCTGGCCGCGGCGTGCAGCAGCTTGATATGACCGGCGTGCAACAGATCGAAACAGCCGTTGGTAAACACGATGCGGCAACCATCACGCCGCCAGACCGCGATCATCTTTTGGGCGTCGTTTAATGAAAACAGTTTGCCGCCGGCCGCCTGGCGCTGACCGCGCACGGCCGCCTCCAGCTCTACCATGGTAATAGGGCTGGTGCCGACCTTCTCCACCACGATCCCGGCCGCGCAATTGGCCAGGGCGGCGGCGTCGGTCATGGGCAGGCCGCCGCCAAAGGCCGCCGCCGCCACGCTGACCACGGTATCACCGGCTCCGGACACGTCAAACACGTCGCGGGCCGCCGTGGGGATATGTACCGGCTCCGTTTTTTCACCAAACAGGGACATGCCCTGCGCTCCGCGCGTCACCAGCAGGTAATCCAGGCGATAGTCACCAATGACCGCCGCCGCCCGGGCGTCCAGGTCATCCTCGCCTTCGTCCGTGGGGGGACGCACCCGGGCCAGCTCCCTGGTATTGGGAGTAACACAGGTGGCCCCGGTGTAAGAAGACCAGTCACTGCCCTTGGGATCGACGAACACCGGAAGGGCGGCCTTCCGGCAGACCGCGATCAGACCCGCGTCCAGGCCGCCGGCAAAAAAACCCTTGCCGTAATCGGACAAAATGACGACATCCGCCTCACCCGCCAGTTTTTCAAAAACTTCCCGGAGAAGCTCCTGCCGCCGTAAGTCGGCCCGCCAGGAGCGCTCTTCATCAAGCCGGAGCAGTTGCTGTCCCTGCCCGATGACCCGGGTTTTGGTGGTAGTAACATGATCCGGGTCAACCGCCAGGTGATCGGCGATATTATTTTCGGCCAGAAGCCGGGCGGCATCCCGGCCGGCCGCGTCATCACCGCGCACACCTACCAGGGAAACCCGGCAGCCAAGGCCGGACAGGTTAAGGGCCACGTTGCCGGCCCCGCCGAGGGTCCGGGTCTTTTTGTCGACACCAACCACCGGCACCGGGGCTTCCGGAGAAATCCGGCCGACCTGCCCCCAGTAATACACGTCCAGCATGATATCACCGGCCACGATCACCCGGGCAGTTGAAAAATCAGGACAATACAAGGTCATAATCACCGCCGCTGTTACCGGTTTCTATTACCTGCGCCCAATAATGCAGGATCAGAATATGGGCCTCCTGAACCCGGGCGGTATTGGCCGACGGCACCACAATGGCGTAGTCGGCCTCGTCCTTTAAACAGCCGCCGTCTCCTCCGGTCAGAACCACCCGGGTGAGTCCGGCTTCGGCGGCCAGGCGCAAGGCCCACAGCACGTTTTCGGAATTGCCCGAGGTGGACAAACCGATCAGGGCGTCTCCGCCGGCTGCCAGGCCGGCCAGCTGCCGGGCAAAGACCGACTCATAGCCGTAATCATTGGCCACGGCGGTCAGAATGGAAGTGTCCGTGGTCAGAGCCAGGGCCGGCAGAGCCCGCCGCTCCCGCTCAAAACGCCCCACCAGCTCGGCGGCGAAATGCTGGGCGTCGGCGGCCGAACCACCGTTGCCGCAGATAAAAATCCGGCCCTTGTTTTGTATCACCCGGGACAAGGCCGCCGCCGCCGCCGAAATAACTTCCCTGGCCGCGGCCAACTCCCGGATACAGGCCAGATGATCATCGATCATGGCGTCAAATGATGTCATTAAGCTTATTCCTTCCTAACCCGAACATTTCATGAAATTTTTTTGATAAAAAAAAGTAAAGCCGGATTACAGATAGGGATCATCCTGCCGGAGATAATTGTTGATATAATCATCGGCAGCCTCCTCCAGCGTCGTCATTTCCACCGGGCAGCCGGTGGCCTGCAGCTTGCCCCGGCTTGCTTCCGTAAAGTACTGATAACGGTCACGCAATTTTTCCGGCATTTCGATATATTCAATATCAACGGGTTTGTCCATGGCTGAGAATACCGCCGCGGCCAGGTCATTCCAGGTTCTGGCCCGGCCGGTGCCGACGTTGAACAGCCCGTTTACGGCCGGGTTGTCCAGCAGCCAGGCGATGATCCGGGCGCAATCCTTGACATACACGAAATCACGCTTCTGACCACCGTCCTCGTATTCCCGGCGGTAGGATTTAAACAACCGCAGACGACCGGTTTGCCGGATCTGAAAAAAAGCTTTATAAATGACGCTGCACATATCCTCTTTGTGATATTCATTGGGACCGAACACGTTAAAAAACTTCAGGCTGATCAACTGTTCCAGCGCGCCGGTCCGCAGCGCCCAGAGGTCAAAAAGATGCTTGGAATAACCATACATATTAAGCGGTACCAGCTGAGACAGGCGGACCGTGTCATCAGAGAATCCGGCCGTGCCGTCGCCATAGGTGGCGGCACTGGAAGCGTTGACAAACCGGATATCACGAAGCAGAGCGTACTGCGCCAGGCTTTTGGAATAATGAAAATTGTTCTCCATTAAATAGTCGGCGTCCGGTTCAGTGGTGGAGGAACAGGCGCCCAGGTGAACAATGGCTTCAATATCGTCAAAATCGCCCTGGAGCAGTTTTTCCAGAAATTCGGTTTTATGAATATAATCAAGATAAAGCCGGTTGACAAGATTCTTCCACTTATCGGATTTACCCAGGTTGTCCACCACCAGGATGTCATCAATGCCGGCCTGATTCATTTCCCATATTACGGCACTGCCGATGAATCCGGCTCCGCCGGTGACGATAAACATGTCAGCTGCACCTCCACCAAACCAGAAAATTTATGGAATTTTTCAATCCCGACGCCTTTTGAAAAGCTCCCCTGCCAGGCGCGCGTGGGTCGGGGAATTCGGTCACGCCCCGGGCGTGATGAAATTCCGGGCATCGCGCCGCCACCCGAATACAATACACCGGATAATATACACCGGATACAATAAAAGAAATACTGGCTTTTTTAAGGAGCCGTCTTTATTGATTTCTGCCATAAGCCCCCCAAAAAAGCAATAGCCTCTGGAATTTTCGGGTTAACCCGGACATCCATTATGGCCACAGAAAAAAATTGACTTACCGTTGAAAATCTCATATTTATTCAGATGTTGACATGGCTGGAACATTTCATGATTTTTTTACACAGGCTGTTTTATTTCGGTATTTCAAAATTTTGTAATATCTTTCGCCCTGCTTCTCAAATTTTGAATTATCATTGGGGATTTGCGGAAAAAAGACGATTTAATATAAAAAAAGTCAACCTTGA
>JBKHHL010000169.1:0-5206 GCA_046539175.1 Desulfosudaceae bacterium | reverse complement strand
CCGTCATCCGTCCGCCCGCCGGTCTGGTCGGGCTCTTATTTTTAAAAAATTGACATGTTAAGGGGATATTGGTATTAAAGAAAAAGTCTGGCCAGGCTGCCAGAGTCCGGCCGCGAGGGGAAAAAACCAAGGTAATTCCGGCCGGAGGACTGTCATGATAGGAAGAATAGCCAAGCTCCTTAAAATTCTTAATTCCGAAACCGAGCCCCATCAGATCAGCGCCGGCCTGAGCCTGGCCATGATTTTCGGCCTGACCCCTCTTTTTGCGCCGCACAACGCCCTGGTGCTGCTGCTGGTGCTGGTGCTGCGGGTCAACCTCTCGGCCTTTATCCTGGGCTGGCTGCTTTTTTCCGGAATCGCCTACCTGCTGGACCCGATCTTTCACGCCATCGGCTATGCCTGCCTGACGGCGACTGCGCTGGAGGCTCTCTGGACCTCCCTTTATAACCTGCCCTTGCTCCGGTTGACCGGTTTCAACAACTCTCTTGTCATGGGCAGCCTGCTGGTTTCCCTGGTCTTGTTTTTCCCTTTGTTCCTGCTGGCCAATTTTATTATCCGCAAATACCGGGAGCACCTCCTGGCCTGGATCCGCGAAACCAGGCTGGCCCGGATTTTACAATCAACCCGGATCTTTTCGGCCTATAAAGCCATTTCTGAAAGGAGCTGGTCATGAAAAATATATTTCGCTGGAAAGGGTTGATCGCTTTTATCATCATTTTCGGCGGGCTGCTGGCCGGCCTGGTTTTTTTTGCCGACGACCTGGTTGAAAAGGGCATAGAGACAGCCGGCACCCGTGTGGTTGGTGCCAAAGTGGAACTGGCCGACGTCAATCTCTCCTTTTTCCCGGCGGGTTTTACCCTTCATGATCTGCAGGTCACCAATCCCGACGCGCCCATGACCAACGCCGCCGAGATCGCCCGGCTGGCCGTTTCCATCCAGCCCCTGCCCCTGCTGGAAAAAAAGGTTCATATCCCGGAAATGACGGTGGCCGGGATGCGTTTTAACACCGAGCGAAAATATTCCGGTGCTGTTTCCAAAAAGAAAAAAGAAAAGGGTAAAAAGCCGGCGGAAGACGGATCGGAAAAAGCTTCCCGGTTTCAGTTGCCCGATTTTGATCAGCTCGACGTTGACAATATCCTGGCCAGAGAATCCCTGCAGAGCCTGGAAGAGATTGAAAAATCGAAGCAGACCACCGCCGAAGAAAAAGCCGCTTTTCAAAAACGGCTCGAGGAACTGCCGGACAAGGACAAGCTGCGCCAGTATGAATCGCGGATCAAATCACTCCGGGATCGCGAGGGGCTGGCCGGCATTGCCGGCGGTATCAAGAAGGCCGCTGATATCAAAAAAGAGGTCCGGGCCGACCTGGACCGCCTCCGCCAGGCCCGGCAGGAGGTGGCGGCTTCCATAGACTCCCTGGAGAAGCAGGCGCGGGACGTGGCCCGCAGCCCGCGGCAGGATGTGCGGCGGCTGACAGAAAAGTATTCCCTGTCTCCGCAAGGGCTGGGCAATCTGACCGGCCTGCTCTTCGGGCCCAGGTACCAGCACTGGCTGGAAACCGGCCTGGCCTGGTATGACAAGCTGCAGCCGGTGCTGGCCGCGGCCGTCCAACGCGGGGACGGGGAGCCGGAAGTCAAGCCCGTCCGGGGCAAGGGGGTCAAGGTCAAGTTTGCCGACAAAACCGCCGCCCCGGATTTCTGGATTGCGCGTACCGAGGTGTCGGCCCAAACCCGGGTCGGTAACATTGCCGGGACCATTGAAAATATTACCACCCAGCAGCCCTTACTGGGCCGGCCTTTGACCTATAGTTTTACCGGAAAGCAGCTGGAACGGCTGGACAACCTGGACATCGACGGTCAATTCAATCATGTCGATCCGGACCAGCCCGAAGACACCCTCAACGTGCGGGCCCGGGGTTGGCGGATCACCGATCTGACTGTCAGCCGCGACCAATCCTTTCCCGTCATCCTGGAGCAGGGACGGGTGGACAGCCGCCTGGAGGCCGCTATTGAAAAGCGCCTCCTGTCTTCGCGAGCGGATTTTACCGTGTCCGGCGCGGCTTTCTCCCTGGACAAAAAAGAGTCGCCCAACGCGCTGGAACAGGCCGTGGCCGCGGCATTGGCGGACATTGCCCGCTTTTCGGTCCAGGCGGAGGTGAACGGGCCTCTGGACGACTACCAGGTCTCGGTCTCTTCCGACCTGGATAATGTCATGAAAAAGGTAGTTTCCGGGGTGGTGGCCGACCAGGCCCGCAAATTTGAAAGCCAACTACAGGCGGCCATTGCCAAGAAAACCGACGGGCCCCTGGCCGATCTCCGGGCTCAGGTGAACGACCTGGGCGGCATCGAAAAAGAGCTGACCCGGCGGCTGAACATCGGGCAGGACGTGCTCAAGATGGGATCTTCGTCGGGTGGCTCTTCTTTGCCTTTTGGCCGCTGATCCGGCAGCGACCGGGATGGTCGCCGGCGCAGCGTTTGGTCGGCCGCTTATTCCGGCAGGTGCCCCCGGGCCACGGCCCGGTCTATGGCGGCGGCGGCATAATCCCACAGGGCGGCCGCTCCTTCGGCCATGTGCCGGTTCAGGCCGGTGACCTGGTCTTTTTTCACCCCGTGTTCCCGCCAGGATTTGCCCCGGGTAAACAGGTTGTGCAACAGCGGCTGCAGGCGGTCCAGGGCGGCGGCAAAACGGGCTTCGGCCGTCTGACGGGCCTCGAACTCCTCCCACAGGGCCCGGAACTCTTCGGCCTGGTCGGCCGGCAGCAGTTGAAAAATCCGGTCGGCCGCGGCCTCTTCCCGATCCGCCTTGTTTTGCCGGGCCTGGTCGTCATAGGCAAAGGTGTCGCCGGCGTCTATCTCCACCAGGTCATGGAGCAGCATCATGCGGATGACCCGGAACAGGTCCAGGTCGTCTTTGTTGGCGTGTTCGGCCAGGACCAGGGCCATGACGGCGATGTGCCAGGAGTGCTCGGCCGAGTTCTCAAACCGGCTGGTATCGGTCAGGTAGGTCCGGCGGCCGATGGTCTTGAGGCGATCGATCTCCAGGATAAAGTCGATCTGCTGCTGCAGTCGCTCCGGTTTCATGGGCATCCTTTGCAAGCGGGAGAAGCTACCCCTCCTCCTCCTCCGCGAAATGTTCCTCCAGAAATTTCCGGGCCAGTCGCTGGACACAGATGTTTTCCGGCGCGTGGTACGGGTTGGCGTGGGGATCCATCTTCAGAATTTTTTCCAGCAGGTGCCGGGCCTGATCTTTCTCGTCCAGATGATAGTGAACCTCGGCTTTGGCGAAATGGGTGTAAAAATAGGTGGGATAGGCGATGACTGCCAGCTCCAGGCCCATGGTGACCGTGTCCATGGTGTAGCCGGCCAGGCCGAGTCCCTTTTCCGCCAGCCAGCCGCCCTTTTCGATGATGGTGGCGGTGGAAATCAGCGGGCCGCAATAAAAATAGGTGGTGTTTTCGTTGGCGGTAAAGACCAGGTGGTCCATGATGGTATGCAGGTAGCGGGCCTTGGTGAACATACTGGCGTGCTGAATGGAGCGGGACAGGTTCAGCTGACGCCAGTAGTGGGCCGGCACGCTGTGGGGGGCGATTTCCAGGGCCTTTTGGCCGTATTCCTCACCTTCCTCGAAATAGGGCCGGGCGGTGTCATGGTCTCCCCGGGAGAGGTAGTAATATCCCAGGTAATAATTTCCCCGGGCCACCCAGGTCTGAGCCAGCGGGTTGTCCGGATGATCGTCGGCGATCTGCCGCAGTATCTCCACGGCCTGTTTGCCTTTTTCAATATCTTCGCGCTGGTCCCAGTATATCAGAGCTTCTTTAAAGGCCGGTATGGAGTCCAGGTCGGGCAGGGCCCGGCCCACCTCGACCGGAAGCTGCTCCAGCAGCATTTCTCCGTAAGTGTCGCTGATATAATCCAGGTCGGCGTACGAGGTGGTCGAAATGAGCAGAAGTTTCTGAGCGGTCCTGTTGTCGGGGTCCCGGGAAAGTACCCTGGCGGCATGGGTTTCCGACTGCTTCAGGGAGTCCACCCGGTTCTTCTTCTCGTAGCGCGATTTCAGGTAATACGCCCGGGAAAGCCACAAATCAACGCCGGTTCTGTCCGGATAGGAGTCTTCCAGTTGTTGCAGCACCTTGATTATTTCCTGGATGTTGTTACCGTCCCAGTGGTCTTCCCATAAAATAAAGACCTCTTTCCATAAAGGATCGTAGTCGGGCCGGGGAAAGCGGAGCTTCCAGGCGCCTTCCTCCGCTAAAGCGGGCAGGGCGGTAAAGCCAAAGAGAACAAGAGAACATAGCAGAAGTTTCGGCAAGCAGCATCTCATGACGCCTCCTTGAACCTGTGTTTTATTAAAAAGGTGGTCAAATTCCGTTGACAGTGTTATCAATGTCTAACAACAAAAACAAGAGATTGTTGTGTTTTTGGGGCCCGCGGAGCCTTTATTGAATTTCTGTCCGCCGGGTTCCCGGAGTAACAGCCGGGGCGGTCAATGGCCGCCTCTCCGGCCGTTTGTGGCACCGGAAATATCCACCCGGCAACAAAACAATTGAGTATTTCGCCAGGTATATGGTATAGTTCCTGATAAACAGGAAAAAATTGAACATGAAAATTCTAACTTCAAGCAGACGGAGGGGGTTATGAAGACAAGATTTTTATTGCTGGCGGCGGTCACTGTTTTTCTGACGGGGTTTGTTTCCGTTGGTCAGGCCGGTCAATCGTTTATCAGTATTAACGGGGGATATTCCCTGCTCAGCGACTCAGACGTGGAATTTGATGCTTTTTCCGGTGATGAGTATGAAATTGAACATGAGGGTGGGATGATGGCATATTCAGTGTCCATCGGAGGCCTCTTAAGCAAGAACTGGCGGGCTGAGACGGAGTTTTTGTACCAGAGAAACAATTTTGACAAGGTCAGTTTGAGCGGAGCCAGCACGGATTCACGCGGGGACACCACCATGAAGGCCGCCATGGGCAATGTTTATTATGATTTTAATAACAGTACCATAATTACCCCCTTTCTTACCGGCGGCATCGGGGTGGCCCAGGTAGCGAGCGATTACGATTATCCGGTTAAGGTAGAAAATGATGATGTCGTGTTTGCTTCCCAGGTGGGAGCGGGCGTAGCCTGTCAGATTCTTGACTGGTTATTCCTGGATTTAAAGTATCGCTTCTTTGTTACCTCCCCCCCCAATTATAAAACCGCCGAAGCTGAT
>JBKHHL010000039.1:0-18393 GCA_046539175.1 Desulfosudaceae bacterium | reverse complement strand
CGTAGACATCCTTCATGGCCAGGGGGCTGACCACGTTGCCCAGGCTCTTGGACATTTTGCTTTGGTCGACTCTCCAGAAACCGTGAACATTCAAGTGCCGGTAAAGCGGAATACCGGCCGCCTTGAGCATGATCGGCCAGTAAATGCCGTGGGGCTTGATGATATCCTTGGCCACGATATGCTGGGCCACCGGCCAGAACTTGCGGTAATTATCCCCGTCCGGATAGCCCAGGGCGGAGAGATAGTTGGTCAGGGCGTCAAACCAGACGTAAGTGACGTACCGGTCGTCAAAGGGCAGGGTCACCCCCCAGTCCAGCCGGCTCTTGGGCCGGGATATACAGAGATCCTCCAGCGGCTCCTTGAGAAAGGCCAGGATCTCTTTGCGATACTGTTCCGGCCGGATAAAGTCCGGATTATCGTTGATGTAATCCACCAGCCATTGCTGATACTGACTCATGCGAAAAAAATAGTTGGACTCCCGGATGGCTTCCGGAACGGTTTCATGGTCCGGACATTTGCCGTCAACCAGCTCCCTTTCGCCATAAAACCGCTCGCATCCGTAACAATAAAGGCCCTCATACTCGCTGAAATAGATATCACCGGCCTCGTATATAGTCATCAGGATGTCCCTGACCACCTGTTTATGGGCCTTGTCGGTGGTCCGGACGAAATAATCATAATTGATGTTCAACTGCGGCCACAAGGCCTGGAATTGAGCGCTGATCTTATCGGCGTATTCCTTGGGAGAAATATTTTCGGCCAGGGCGGCTTTCATGATTTTATCACCATGCTCATCCGTGCCGGTCAGAAAAAATACTTCCCGGCCCAGCATGGCCTGAAACCGGCAGGCCACGTCCGCCATAATAGTGGTATAGGCGTGCCCCAGGTGTGGCTGGGCATTGACGTAATAAATCGGGGTAGTCAGGTAAAAACGGTCTTTGGGGCTCATCTCAGGCATCCTCCGGCGCCGCGGATTTTATTTCGGAAAGAGGAACTTCCACCCGGACGTCGTCTTCTTTTTGAATAGTAACCCGTCCTCCGACAGGGTGATGCCCCACCACCTTACCTTTGCCGGAGGCGGTCTGGATATATTTTCCCAGCCCGGGCAGGGCTTTTTTTAATTTATGATAGGTCTCATTTTCAAAGGCCAGGCAGCACATCAGGCGCCCGCAAACACCGGAAATTTTGGTGGGATTCAGGGACAGCCCCTGATTCTTGGCCATACGGATGGAAATGGGATCGAATTTACGCATAAAAGCGGCGCAGCAGATTTCCCGGCCGCAGCGGCCGATGCCCCCGGTGATCTTGGCCTGGTTGCGAATTCCCACCTGGCGCATTTCAATTTTAATCCTGAAATTTTTAACCAGACGCTTGACCAGCTCCCGGAAATCCACCCGGCCGTCGGCGGTATACAAAAAAGTCAGCTTGCGGGAATCAAAGGAACAATTCACCGAAAAAAGATTCATCTCCAGGCCCAGTTCTTTGATCTGTTCCTGACAGAAATCAAAGCCCTTTTCTTCCAGCCGGCGGTTTTCTTCCAGTTGTTCAAAATCGCTTTCGACCGCCTTGCGATGTACTTTTTTCAAGGTTCTTTTCATGATTTCGGACTTAAGCGGGGCCGGAGAGGCAAAAACCACTCCCATCCCGAAACCCTGTTCGGTTTCCACGATAACGTGATCGCCCACATCCAGCACAAAGGCGCCACTGTCGAAAATATAGGTTTTGCCCTCGGGCTTGAATCGTATTTCCACAATTTTTTTCATAAGTTCATATCCGCCAGTTTGATAGCCATAATTTCCAGGGTGAGCCGCTGATTGGCATTCCGGGCCAGGGCTGTTTCCGCTTCGGCGACGGCCTCCAGCCTGGTGATAAGGTCGGCAGTGGCGGTTTCTTTGGCCAGAAGAATGATTTTATCGGCCATATCCCGGTTGAGAATTTTTTCCGGGCAGTAAGGGCTGATGAGCAGATCGCGCAAATAACTGCCGATAATCTCCAGGGAAGCGGTCAGATGTTGCTTGTCCCGGGCCAGTCGTTCCGCGAAGGCCAGCACCAGGGAAAGAGGCCGGGACGGCAGGCGGCTGACTTCATCGAGCAGCCATTGCCGGCGGCGAGCCAGCAAACGGGCCGTCCGGGACTGGTCTACCAGCGAAAGGGCCCGGGCGACGCTGCCGTTGGCCACGATGGCGGCCACCCCGGCCACGGAGGACTCAATACCATGTTGATCCACCAGAAGAGCGGCAATATTTTCAGCGGACACGGGATTAAACCGAAGGCCTTGACAGCGTGAGACCACGGTGGGCAGAAGATCGTCTGCCTGACCGGCGGTAAGGCAGAAAACAGTTTGCGGCGGCGGTTCTTCCAGCACCTTTAAAAGCGCGTTGGAGGCCTCCCGGTTCATGGCCTGCGCCCCGGTAATGATGATTACCCGCAACCTGGCCTGATGAGGTTTAAAGGCGATTTTCTGGATAATTTCGCGAATCCGGGCTATCTTGATCACGTCCCCGGCGGGAGCGACAACCATTACATCCGGATGACGGCCCGCCAGAATTCTGCGGCAGGCGGAACAGGCGCCACAAGGTTCCGGATGATCCGCCGGAACTGCCGCGGAATTTTCGCCGGCAAGTTCTCCCGGCCACGGCCGGCCAGTGCAATTGACCGCCCTGGCGAACCAGAGCGCGGCGGTTCGCTTGCCTACCCCGTCGATACCCGTGAAAAGGAAGGCGTTGGGAATGTTAGCCGACGCCAGAATACCGGTCAATATTCGCCGCGGCCGATCCTGGCCAATCAATTGGTTGAATCGGGACACAAAGCTCAGCTGTTCACGCGTTCTTTAAGCTCTTTACCGCATTTGAAAAACGGAAGCTTTTTCGGCGCTATGGTCACCTGTTCACCGGTTTTGGGATTACGGCCCACGTAACTTTTGTACTCTTTCACAAAAAAGCTGCACAGACCGCGAATCTCCACGCGTTCGCCCTTGGCCAGAGTGTCACCCATGGAGTCGAAGAAAATTTTGACAACCTTGGCGGCCTCGGCCTTGGAAATGCCCGAACCGTCTTTTAATGCGGTGATCAGTTCCAGTTTATTCATTAAACCTCCTTATGATCTGCTGTCATCCCATCGCCTGGAAGGAAAGAATTAGTGACCATCCCTGATTTCCTTTTTATCGGGATTCCTGGCCTCCGGCTTAAATTTCAGCCGGCCGGGCGTGTCCCTGCCGCTAAAAATCAAACCTGCTGTGAATCCGGACAAAAATTTTAATTTGCAGATGGGCGCTGGTTAATAGTGCCTCATTATCATGCATATTTAAGCTGCCTGGCCGGACCGCCGGCGCCGATAATCCCGGGCAATGTAAACCGTCAGGTCACCATCTCTGACGATCGCCCCGGGTTACCGGCAGCATCCGGCAAAACAGTGATGTTAAACCATATCTTATTACAAAAAGTCAAGAACTCATCGGCGGAGCACCTGATTTTTACTTTCAAGGGGTTCAACTTCATCCGCCGCCACGTTCACGGCGGCGGCCTGCCCCATGACTTCAATATTCACCAGTACCCGATCGCCGCTCTGGTAACGGACAAACACCCCGAACACCCCGGCAAAAGGGCCGCACACCACCTGAACCGGTTCGCCTCGTCGGAAAGACCCCATGGCACGCACCTGCCGGTTAGTATCAACAATGATTTTCAGGGAGTCAATCACCACGTTGTCCACCGGCAACGGCTGCCCCCGGTTGCTGATCAAATCGACCACCCCCGCCGTTTTCAGGATTTCCAGCCGCTGTTCGGGGCTGTTTCCGGTTCGCACAAACAGGTAGCCGGGGAAAAGCGGCTGTTGCAAAAAAATCTTGCGGTCCCGGCGCCTGCTCCTGATGGTTACGGTGGGCAAAAAAACTTCCCGGCCTTTTCGGGTCAGTCCTTCTTGAACAATTTTTTCAAATTTGCTTTTTGTATGCAAAACATACCAGGCCGCTGTTTGCTGATCTATCGTCATGCTTACCCGCTTTTTCCGGTTTTGGCCCGGCCCGGCTTTTCCGCCTTGAGCCAAAACCAGCAAGAAATCATACCATTTTAAAAAGTTGGGAGTCGTTTAACCCGGCTTGCTTAAAAGTCATCGGCTCAGCGGGGATTTTCCAGATCCGAGCCGGCAATCTCGCTGCCAAAACCCCCCAGTCCCAGCAAAGAGACCCTAAAAGTATACCGGCGGTCATTATCCGTGTCCACGTAGCCAAGATCCAGAGACCAGCATCCCGCTTTATACAACATCCCGAAACCGGTTTCAATATCAATATGATCACGCAGATTCCGCTCATAATTCAAATAAGCGGACAGAGACGAAGTCAACCGCACATTCGTATCCAGCACTATCGATTCAGATCTGTCCCGCCGGTAACGGTATTCCAGGCCCAGCCGGTTGCCGCTGTCATCTTCAGTCCGCTGGTCCTGCCAGCTCAGTTTGGCATTACCCGAATCCCAGACCTCGTCATAAATATCCCAGGCGGCGTCCGCGTCCAGCCACAGCTCTGAGGCGGGCCTGGCGATCAGTTCCATCCGGAGGGGAGAAAACGGCTGCCGCTCTTCCGGGTTCTCCCACAAAGCGGAATCATCCTCCCGAGCCTCATTAATATCATAACTCTGTTCAATTTTAAACAGACCAATCCGGCGGTAACGATAGGCGGATGTGGCCTCGGAAGACGTTTGCCCCCCGGCGAGGTTCTTCAGGGTAAAGGTATTGGTCAGGCTGTAGGTCACCACATTTTTTTCTTGAATCACGTCCAGCCTGTCATCAAAAACCGGGTATCCTTCCTGATCCACCCGCGGTACGTATTCGTGAACAACTTCCGGCAGAATGGCATGTTTCAGGCGCGATGTTTCGCCCGGAGAAAAAACCCGGTATAATTCCGAAGCAAGCTCCAGCCGGGTGTCATACACCGAACGGGATCGGTCCCGGGCGGCCCCGGGATTGGTGCCGTCATAGGTATCGATCCGCCAGGCGGTTTCCCTGAATCCCAGGGAAGGCTCCAGGGAAAAAAGCTCACCGATCCGCAGGGGCAAAAAAAACCGGGGATAGAGATCAACCCGATGCCCCCGGGTTCCGTCCTGACGGTAACCATACAGATATTCACTGTCCAGGTTATAGTACAGCGGCGAAGAGCCGAGTTGTTGTTTAAGCACATCGAACTGCAACTCGGGCAGACGCTGGAGGGTGTCATCCTTGTCCGACCAGCGGCGTTTGACAACATTATCAAACCATTTCAGGCTGGCGTTAAAACTGGACAGCCCCCAGCCCTTGTGAAAACTGGCCTGGTTGGTCCTGGTCTGACTGTTATAATCATCCAGATCCCGGCCGAAATGAGATTCAAAATAGTCATCAGCCTTCTCAAAACCGGTCAGGCCGTCCCTGAACTCCCGCAGATAATCCTGATCACTGACAAAATCAAGATCGATCTTGGCGGTACCCGCCCCGCCCAGGTCATGATCCTGTTTCATCCGCAACCAGTACCGATCCCGATTCGGTCGCAAAAAGTTGTCTCCGCTGAAGCCGAAGTCATCGCCCGGCTCATCGTTGGTTTTCTGGTCTTCAAAAAAATCATACATGACCGTCATTTTCGATTCCGAATCAAATACGCGACGATATTCCAGGCCCAGCTTTTCTCCCCGGCGGCCCATGTGATGCGCGGTCAGCGTCATGTCAGAACTGTCATTAATGGCCCAGAAAAAGGGCAGCTCGACCGACTCCCACTTCCGGTCTGAATATTCCATTTCCGGAACCAGAAAGCCGGACTGTCGCTTTCTCTTTACCGGAAAAAAAAGATAGGGGGTATAAGCCATGGGAATATTTTTGGCCCAGAAAGCGGCCCGGTTCAAGGAGCCATATCCCTCCACCGTTATTTGCAGATCGCGGCCGGTTATGTGCCAGTCCGGATTATCGGGATCACAACTGGTGACGCTGACGCGCTCGGCCTGATAGGACCGCTTCCCGGTTTTTTGAATATTATCACCGGTGATATAAAAATGGCGGGCATCGAAAAAGACCCGGCCATGGCGAATGAGGCCTGTTTCCTCGGCCAAGTTCAAAGACAGGTGCTCACCACTGAGCACGTCCTGGCCGGTCGTCATGGTAACGTTACCGCTGGCCGTCATGGTCTGACAGCGCTGATCAAAATGGATCTCACCGGCCCTGATTTCAGTGTCCTGACTGGTCACTACCACCCCGCCCCGGGCGATGTAGGTATCCCGTTCTTTATTGTACTCCAGGGAATCGGCTTCAATATGCCAGCGGCCTTTCGTCTCCACCTGGGATAATAAATCGCTGTCCTGGGCAAATCCGGCGGTGGCGATAGTTAATACCAGAAAAAACCAGGCCAACCCGGTTTTTTTGAAAATCCCCGGCCAGGTCCGGACGGCTTGGTATTTCACGATTCTTCTTCGGCCTCCGTGGCGGTGCTGTCTGATTTATGAGCCGCGCGGTCCACGGCTTCATATATCTGCTGAAAATGTTCTGGAAAATTGGCCGGCGAAATTCTTCCGATTTCAATAAATTTGACTATGACCTCTTTGGCGGTTCGCAATACCTGGTCTTCCTTTGCTCCCATGACCACACTCCTTTATCGCATATACCGGTAATTTCAGAATCCTGATCTTGACCTGCCCTCTTCGTCCACCCGATCAGTTTCCTGAACCGGCATTACTTTACTACTAAAATACAGCCCTTTTTTCAATATTTATCCCGCTTTTCCTTTAAAGTTGACAACTGTTGAATTTCTTGATAAATACTTAAACATAACGCATGACAATCAAGAGAAACCATTAAACCGGCGCCAGGGTTTTGCGACATGAATGACAACCTACCCCGAACTTACATGACCAAGGACGACAAAGCCGCCTTTACCTGTCCTAAATGCAACAAATCCCGGCTGATGGATGTCTCCCGGTTTAAAAGCGTCAATAAAGCCAGCATCAAGGTCAAGGTAAAATGCCCTTGTGGTCATCAATACAGTATCATTCTGGAACGGCGCAAGGAAATCCGTAAAGAAGTCGCTTTTATCGGTACTTACACCGCCATTGAAAAAGGGGTCGACGTGGTGGGGCGCATAACTGTTAAAGACTTGTCCCGCTCCGGCCTGCGGTTTAAAACCCACCTGCCGCGCCAGTTTGAAGTCGATGAGGAGTTACTGCTGGAATTTGAGCTGGATGACCGGGAACAATCCCAGGTCCAGCGTAAAGTTATTGTTCGCAGCCAGCATGGCGACTCGGTCGGGGTCAGCTTCGTCACCTCTAACCACTATGATAAACTCGGCGCTTATCTTTTATACTCCTTATAACCGAGCTTACTTTTTGTCCAACCGCACCCGGACGGCATGAGCATGAGCGTCCAGCCCCTCGGTTTCCGCCAGGCAGATGACGTCGGCTGCTTCCCGGCGGAGGGCCGCGGCGGTATATCGGACAATGCTGGTTTTTTTCATGAAATCAGAGGTGGACAGGGCCGAAGAAAAACGGGCGCTGCCGGCTGTCGGCAGGGTATGGTTGGGGCCGGCCACATAATCGCCCACCGGTTCCGGGGTGTAACCGCCCAGAAATACCGCCCCGGCGCTTCGTACCGCTTCCAGCCAGTCAAAGGGCTTTTCTATCTGCAGCTCCAGATGTTCGGGCGCGAACCGGTTGGCCAGCTCAAAGGCCGTTTTAAGACCATCCACCACGAATAATCCCCCGTATCCGGCCAGGGCTTTTGCCGCCGTGGTCTTACGGTTCAACCGGTCCAGCTGCCGCTCTATTTCCACGGCTGTTTTTTCAGCCACGGCTTCGGCCGGTGTTATCAGCACCGCCGCCGACAACTCATCATGCTCCGCCTGCGATAAAAGATCGGCGGCCAGGTGGGCCGGGTCGGCACCAGCATCGGCGATAATCAATATTTCACTGGGGCCGGCCAGAATATCTATACCCACTGTCCCCGCCAGTATCTTTTTGGCCAGGGCCACATACAGATTACCCGGCCCGGCGATCATGTCTACCCGGGGTATGGTGGCGGTACCACAGGCCAGAGCGGCAATGGCCCAGGCGCTGCCGACTTTGTATATTTCATCCACCCCGACTTTGCGGGCGGCCACCAGCAGATGCGGGCTGACTGAACCGTCCGACCGGGGCGGAGTTACCATGGCCACCCGGGGAACGCCCGCGGTCTTGGCCGGGATGGCACCCATGAGAACGGTTGAAACCAGCGGTGTTTCACCGCCCCTGGCCCCGGGGACATAGATTCCGGCAGACTCCACCGGCGTCACCCGCTGTCCCACCAGCACTCCCGGCCGCGGGGTATTGAACCAGGAAGCGGATTTTTGTTCCTGGTGAAACGCGGTTATCTGCCGGGCGGCCCGGTTCAGAGCCCGACTGAAGGACTTATCCACCTGGCCCCTGGCAGCTGCCATCTCGTCCCGGGTTACCTTAAACCGATCGGCGGTCAGAGAGGGGGCGTCAAACCGGCGGGTATATTTTTCCAGGGCGGCGTCCTGATTGGCGCGCACGTCCCTGATAATGGCCTCCACGGACTGGTAGTTTTTGCGGGTATAGTCCGTTCCGCGATTAATAATGCGGTCCAGTTTTTTCCGGGCCGCCGTCGAGGCGTAGCGATAAATTTTCATGGCTCTCCTTATTTTTCAATCCGGCTTTGCGGCGGTCAGGTTTATTATTTCCCGTTGACATATCGCGGCAAATCTGGTTAAGTCAATTTTTTTATTATATCCCAAAAAACAGATAGAGTAAACGGAGGTTTTATGAGCAAGAGAATCTACAATTTCAATCCCGGGCCGGCGGCCTTGCCTCTGCCTGTTTTAGAAGAGGTCCAGCAGTCCTTTCTCGATTTCAAGGGTACCGGCATGTCAATCACGGAAATCAGCCACCGATCACCTGCCTTTGACGAGGTTATTAATGACGCCATCACCAGAACCAAGCGACTGCTGGGACTTGGAGATAATTATGAAGTGCTCTTTGTCCAGGGAGGCGCCAGCCTGCAGTTTGCCATGATCCCCCTGAATTTCTTAACCAGTGGCCGCTCCGCCGATTACGTCAACACCGGCACCTGGTCTTCCAAAGCCATCAAGGAAGCGGAAATACTCCGAAAACCCTATCGGGTCCCGGCCTCTTCCGAAGACAAAAATTTTTCCTATATTCCGGAAAACATCAATTTTGACGACAAAGCCACCTACGTCCACCTGACCTCCAACAACACCATCAAGGGTACCCAGTGGGCTGCCTTTCCCGATACTTCCGGAGTGCCCCTGGTCTGTGATATGTCGTCGGACATCATGTGCCGCCCTCTTGAGATTGATCGTTTTGGATTGATCTACGCCGGCGCTCAAAAAAACATCGGCCCGGCCGGCGTCTGCATGGTTATCATCCGCAAAGACATGCTGGACCTGGTCGAGGAAGATTTACCAACCATGCTGAAATATACCACTTATGCCGAAAAAAACTCCCTGTACAACACCCCGCCCTGCTTTACCATTTATACTATTCAGCTGGTTCTGCAATGGCTGGAAGAGACCATCGGCGGTCTGGCCGCGATGGAGGAAATCAATCTCAAAAAAGCCTCGCTGCTTTATGACCTGATGGATGCCGGCAACTTCTACTCGGCAACCGCCGAACCGGGCAGCCGCTCGCTGATGAACGTGACCTTCCGTCTGCCCAGCGAGGAGCTGGAGAAAAAATTTATCGAGGAGGCGGCCAGCCAGGACCTGGGCGGTTTAAAAGGTCATCGTTTCGTGGGAGGATGCCGGGCTTCAATTTACAACGCCGTCCCCTTAAAAGCGGTGGAAGTTCTGGTTGACTTTATGAAAGATTTTGAAAACAAACATGGTTAGGGTACGAACTCCGGCCGGGGAGCTGATAACCGGCGGCAATCCGTTTTTGCAATCGGGACAGATATGAATAAGGAATTTATATGAATTTTAAAATGCCTGGCGTAAAATACGCGCTTACGCTGGATATTGACGCCGTTGCCTCTCGGATCGCAAAAACGCAGAAAACCGACGGTGACATTCCCTGGTCGGAAAACGATAAAACTGATCCCTGGGATCTGGTGGAAGCCGCCATGGGCCTGGCGGTGGGTGGCTTTCTTGATGAATCGCGAGCGGCCCTGAACTGGCTTAAAGACCAGCAGCATTCCGACGGCAGCTGGCATGCTTCTTATCTTAACGGGGTACCGGAAGACCGTACCTTTGATACCAATATGAGTACTTACATCGCCGTCGGCGTCTGGCATCATTACCTGATAACCGGTGATGAGTCGTTTTTGCGGACGATGTGGCCAACCGTCCGGGCGGCTATTGACTTTGCCCTGGCCCTGCAGACCCCCCGGGGAGAAATTTACTGGGCCCGGGATCCGGCTGGAAAAACCGACCCCATGGCCCTTTTGACCGGCTCCAGTTCGGTCTACATGAGTTTAAAATGCGCCCTGGCAGTGGCTGATCTTTTGCGGGAAGACATGCCGGAATGGCGGGACGCCCTGACCAGACTGGGACACGTTATCGCGGAACAGCCGCATCTTTTCAACGTGGCCAAATCACGATTTTCCATGGACTGGTTTTATCCCGTTCTTTCCGGCGCCCTGACCGGCGAAAAAGCCCAGCAGCGAATTGACAAGTACTGGAAAAAATTCGTGGTTAAAGGCCTGGGGGTGCGCTGTGTTTCTGATGAACCCTGGATAACCATCGCCGAATCCTGCGAACTGGTTCTGGCCTTGTCGGCTATGGGCAACGGCACTATTGCCAAGGTCATTTTCAACTGGATTCAGGACAAGTGTTTTGAGGACGGCTCCTACTGGTGCGGCTTTACCTTTCCGGACATCATTGTCTGGCCGGAAGAAAAAATAACCTGGACCAACGGGGTAGTGCTGATGGCCGCCGACGCCCTCTATAACCTGACACCGGCGGGACGTCTTTTCGATCACCGTTACTGGGCCACGGATTTTTCACACATCTTCACCGGCTGAACCGTTAACCATCATATATATTATCATCAGGAATACCATTGCGCCGGGACCATCGTCCATTTTACCTGAAACGTTTTTACGTCGGCTTACAGCGACTGTACGTCAACCACTTTCTTCGGCCGCAGTTTGAATCGCTGGGAACCAATTTTAACTTCATGCAGCCCTGGAACGTGGAAGTATTCGGCCCCCATATCCATGTGGGCGATCACGTCAACATCATGGCGGCCTCAGACAACAAGGTCCGCTTTTCAGTCTGGTCCGATCACCCCGACGTGGAGGGCATATTTGTCGGTGATGCCTGCCTGATAAGCCCGGGAGTCAGAATAAGCGCGGCTAAAAGAATCACCATCGGGAAAAGCACCATGCTGGCCAGCGGCGCTTATATCACGGATTCCGACTGGCACGACTTGTACAACCGGGTTGAAACCGGCTCAGCCGCACCGGTCAGCCTGGGGGAAAACGTCTGGATCGGGGACAATGCCATTATCGGTAAAGGCATTACCATCGGCGACAACAGCATTATCGGCGCCAGATCAGTGGTCCTGCACGATATTCCGGAAAACGTCATCGTGGGCGGCCATCCGGCTAAAATCATCAGAGAGCTGGACCCGGACAAATCAGTTTACACCCGATCCGACTGGTACGCTGATCCGGATCGACTGAATGCCGGGCTGAAAAGCATTGAGCGGCATTTATTACAGGACAACACCCTTTTACACTGGCTCCGTTATATGTTGTGGCCCCGGAAAGGGGAGTAAGCCGGAATAAACAAAAAAGGCGCCGATCCCGGAGCGGGATCGGCGCCTTTTTATTATGAACCCGGATAGGCCGCATAGCCCATTAAATATCCGGACTAAGCGGCGAAGCCTGCCAGCTGCTTACTCATATATCTCACTTTTAACGGTAATGGCGATCTTGTACAGGATGGTCAGAATCAGAAATCCGGCCCCGTAAACGCCGATGGAAATAACGATTTCCGGGAGGGTGGGAATATAGTCAACCACATGATGCATCGGGGTGGGAATAAAACCACCGGAGATCATCCCCAGGCCTTTATCAATCCAGATCCCGATAAAAAGAATGACGCATGAAAAAAAGAGGAAAGCCTCATTTCTGCGCAGGGAGGGAATCAGCAACAGGACAATGGCCAGCAGCATCAAAAACAGCGAAGCCCACATCCAGATAACCAGAGCGTCATGTCCGTGCAACCCGAAAAACAGATATTGCAGAGAGTGTATATGGCCCGGGATATTGCTGTACAAGGCTACAAAGACCTCGCAACTGAAGAAGAACACGTTGGCGATAAGGGCGTAGACCACGATGCGGGCAATTCCCTGAATGGCTTCTTTGCCGGCGTCAAATGAGGTGAACTTTCTCATGATCAAGGCCAGAATAATAATCAAAGCGGGACCGGCCGCGAAGGCCGAGGCCAGAAACCGGGGAGCCAGCACCGCGGTCAGCCAGAAATGACGGCCCGGCAGTCCGCAGTACAGGAAAGCCGTGACGGTGTGAATCCCGAAAGCCCAGGGGATAGAGACGTAAATCAGGGGTTTGATCCATTTGGGCGGAGCCACCGCGTTCCGGTCGGCTTCCAGAACAGCCCAGCCGATAACAACATTCAGCAGCAGGTAACCATTTAACACCACCATATCCCAGAACAGCATGGAATAGGGGGTGGGATGCAACAGCACGTTAAAAGCCCGCTGAGGCTGGCCTAAATCCACAATTATGAACATCAGGCACATGGACACGGCGGCAATGGCCAGAAACTCACCCAGAATGGTTATTTTGGAAAAGACTTTATAATTATGCAGGTAGTAGGGCAGCACCAGCATGACGCCCCCGGCGGCGACTCCGACCAGAAAGGTAAACTGAGCGATGTAAAAGCCCCAGCTTACGTCCCGGCTCATGCCGGTAATACCCAAACCGAAAAAGAACTGTTTCAGGTAAACCAGAAACCCCACTCCGGTAATGGCCAGCAGCACAGTTACCAGCGCCCAGTATTTTTTATTTCCTCTTATGGCTGTATCAAGCATAACGACCTCTTATAAAGTTCTTATATTATATAATAAACAGAGGGCTCGGTTCCCAGTTCGGGCTTCCGCCGGATGACGTAATTGTCGCGCAGCGCCTTTCGGACTTCCGATTGGGGATCTTCCAGATCTCCGAACAAAATAGCCCCGTTGGAGGCTTCCACGCAGGCCGGCCTCTTGCCCACGGCCAGTCTTTCCGCGCAGAAATTGCATTTTTCCACGACCCCTTTCATGCGGGTGGGAAATTCCTGGTTAATCTTTTCGTCTTCCAGCCCCTGACGGGGATCGCGGAAGTTGAAGCTCCGGGAGCCGTAGGGGCAGGCGGCCATGCAGAAACGACAACCGATACAGCGATGATAATCCATCATGATGACACCGTCTTCACGCTGGAAAGTCGCCTTGGTCGGACAGGCCCGGACACAGGGCGGATTGCTGCAATGATTGCACAGGGCCAGAAAAGGCAGCTTTTCCAGTCTGTCCGACAGAAAATGATTTTCTTTTGACGGAAAGACGTTCAGGAAACCGTCCTGCCAGATCCATTTGATTTCATGCCGCTCATTTTCAAAAGAGGGAATGTTGTGTATTTTATCACAGGCCCGAATGATCGGATCCAGATCAGAGGCATGCTTGAATTTCCTGGTATCAATCACCATGCCCCAGTGTTCAGCGGTCAGGGCCTTGGGATTGACCGTTGTCTTTGGTTTGGTCTCAGAGGAAGCGGCAAAGGTCGTCAATGCGGGAGCGGCTGCCAGGCCGGCGCCCGTAACCGCCGCCACCTTGAGAAACTGTCTGCGGCTGTTTTCCATTACTCTGTCTCCTTCGTGTTATGGCAGTCCCAGCAATAAGGCCTTACCGAAGCATAAGTATGACACTTGTTACAGAAATCGCTATAGTTGGAATGGCAATCCAGGCAGGTATTGGTGAGGCTCATATCAAATGACTCGCCCTCGCTGTTGACATAAACACGTTCAGCGTCTCGAACCACCCGCTCTCGCCACTGGTCCAGCAAATTCATGTGCTCGGTGGTCATGAACTCGGTCGCTTCCACGCATTTCTCCGCCTTTTTAGCTTTTTCGGTCAGTTCCGGTTCAGGAGCCTCGGCTTCGGAGCCGATGTTCCACCACAGGGGCACCGTCACGATCACGAAAAAGAGGATTAAAACAATAATAATTACGCCTTTATTCTTCATCTGCTTCTTCCTCCTCGGTTCCTAGAGGTTCTCCGCGCAGGTCCATTTCTCGTTGGCCCTCTCCCGGGAAGACCAGGGCATTGGCCACCAGTTCGTGGAGACCGGTCACATCCACTTCCGGCACCCAGTATTCCATCAAAGCGGGAAACACGGCCCGATCGATGGCGCAGATGCAGCCCAGCATGTTGACACCGAACTTTTCATGGACGTATTTGACCGCGTTGGCCCGGGGCAAACCACCGGACATCCGCAATTCCATATCTTCTCCGGCGTTGAGACCGGCTCCGCTGCCACAGCAGAAAGTCTGTTCCCGAATCGTATTGGCGGGCATCTCGTAAAAATTATTACAGACTTTGTTAATAACATAGCGGGGCTCATCCAGCAGTCCCATGCCCCGCGAAGGATTGCAGGAGTCGTGATAAGTCAGCTTGATATGATCATTACGGGCAGGATCAAGGTTTAACTTACCATGCTTGATGAGGTCGGCCGTGAACTCGGCAATATGAACCATTTTGGTTTCGGCGGCATTTTCGAACCTGGTGCCGGTGATCGGGGAAACCGGCTCCTCCAGAAAATCAGCCGGTCCGTTCATAGTTGACATATACTGATGAATAACCCGCCACATGTGCCCGCACTCTCCGCCCAGGATCCATTTAACTCCGAGACGTTTGGCTTCGGCGTACATCTTGGCGTTCAGACGTTTCATGGTCTCGTGCGAGGTGAAAAACCCGAAATTGCCCCCTTCGGAGGCGTATGTGCTCCAGGTGATATCCAGGCCGTATTCCCTTCTCAAATATTCAAACAGCAGCATGTATCCCATGCAGGTATAGGTGCCGGGATCGGCAAAGACATCGCCCGAGGGGGTTATAAAAAGAATGTCAGCCCCTTTTTTGTTCAACTGGGGCGGCTCAATTTTAATGCCGGTAAAATCCTCGATATCCTCGGTGAAAAAATCCAGCATGTCCTTGAAGGCATGGGGCTGAATGCCCAAATGATTGCCGGTCCGGTAGCAGTTGGCTACCGGCGAGGCGATCCAGTCAATGTTCAGGCCGAGCAGATTGAGCAATTCCCGGCCCATGATGGTAATTTCGGCGGTGTCAATACCGTAGGGGCAGAACACGGAACAGCGACGGCATTCCGTGCACTGAAAAAAGTAGTACCACCATTCCTTGAGGACGTCCACCGTCATGTCCCGGGCGCCGGATATCTTCTGGCCGAAGACTTTTTTAATAATCCGGCCGGCCGTGGTAAAATCATTGCGATAAACCGATCGCAAAAGCTCGGCCCGCAGCACCGGCATGTTTTTAGGATCACCGGTGCCGAGAAAGAAATGGCATTTGTCAGCGCAGGCGCCGCACCGGACACAGATATCCATGAACACCTTGAACGTCCGGAATCTTTCCAGCCTGACCTTAAACCCCTCGTGCAGAATCTGCTGCCAGTTTTCCGGCAGCTTCCAGTCTTCAGCCCGAGGATCCCACTCCCTGGCATGGGGAAGTCCCACATATTCCAGGCTGGACGGCTTGGCGGAATAACAGTACATGCCTTCCCGGATATCAATGGGAGTATCCATCCAGTCTGTTTTCGGAGTTCCGAGATCAATCCTCTCCAACAACTCTTCCGGTTTTATGTCGTTACCCATCTATTACTCCTTTTCCACTGGTATGCCAGCTTCTTTCATCTTCTCTCTGAATTCGTCTTCATACTCATCATAGGTATGTGTTTCTACAGAATAATCCCACGGATTTAGGTGCCGTTTGACGCGGGTGGTGTTGGCCAGATTACGGGTGGGCGAAAGAAAGATTCCACCGGCATGCATGAGTTTGCTGAAAGGGAAATAGGCCAGCAGCAGACTGACCAGAAACAGATGCACGTAAAACAGAGCCCCGACTCCTTCGGGAAGCGCCGGCTGGAAAGTAACCAGGCCCATGGTAAAGGCCTTGATGGCCATCACGTCAACCTTGATAAAATACCGCATGAGAATACCCGAAGCGCCGATACCGATTATCAGAAAAAGCGGGAAATAATCCGAAGCCAGGGAAAGATATTTGATCTGTCCCAGAAAAACCCGCCGGGCCAGAAGAACCAGGAGGGCGGCGACCAGGACCAGACCGGACAGGGATACCCCGGGCAGGCCGATGGCAAAAAAAGGAGAGAAAAATTCAATCCGGAAAAATCCGTCCAGGTTTTCCAGCACCTGAATCACGGCCGGAACCGGCTCAAAGAAAAACCTCATATGCCGCAGAACGACCACGGCAAAAGCGTAATGAAAAGCCAGCGCGGTCACCCAGAGAACAATCTCCCAACGATGAGACAGTCGGTTGTCATTCTTGAATTTGGTTTTAGTGTTCCGAAATAGGGACCGGAACAGAAGGACTTCAAACAGCATCCGAATAATGACCCCGATGGTGGTATCAGGGTTATCTATCTTGTTCTGTTTGATCCAGGAAAAACTTTTCTGCTGACCGCAGGTGGTGGGAATTCGAAAGGGGACGTAGGAGTTGGCCCAATCCAGTATTTTTCGCGCCACCCCGACCACAAAAATCAAAACAGCCAGGTAGGGAATAAATACTCCGAAAAAACCGGTCAATCCCCAGGCATCCACGCCTATCCAGGTCAGCAGAATCAGAATAATTACTGCCGCAAACGAAAACAGATAACTTACATTCATCTTGACCTCTCTTAAAAATATATATTATGCCGTCACAATCACATTCTACCTGGTTGTTATGGTTCAGAAGCCGGTGGCGGATCCGCCACCAGACCGGCTCGCTCAAAGGCCCGGAAGGTTCTGTTGCGAACTTCAAAAGCCCGCAGTTCAAAAATCTTCTCCCGGCACTCCACGTACTTGTCAAAACCGATCAGGGCCAGCGCCTGGACGTTTTCATCCAGCCACTGCCACGATCCGGCATCCATATTTTTGGAACCTACAATATCAGGAATGATTTCTTTGAGGAAAAAGATGAAGCCGACGGCTTCTGAACCGGAAAAATTCTGAACGGCCCGAACCCGGATGGCGGGATCAATATATTCGGCCAGCTCTTTGCCAGAGGCATTGTTGATAAGACCGTCCACCACCTTTTCCAGGCTCTGCGAAAGAGAGCCGGCCACCGGATTGGCGAATTGGTCTTTCTGGCTTAAAAATATCTCGGCGGTTTCCGCGGCATAGGTTCGAATAACGCGTTCCGTCCATTTTCTGACGATGGCTTTTTTATGCCGGCCGATGCTTTCTGGCAAACCCATAACCGCCCTTTGCATTGCTTTTTGAACATTATGGTTAGTTTAAACGATCTGTATAGCCAAGCCGGGTTTAAGTGTCAAGAAAAAACCTATGATCTTATCCGGGTGATCAGACTGTCAGTCAGCGCTCAATCCGGCTTATTTGAAAAGACGGCCCCGGAACAGGCCGGCCGGCCTTTAAATTATTGTCTTGACACGACCGGCTGGGAAGTGGTATCGATGCTTTAATTTTGGCATATCATATTAACTTGCCGTTTTAACTCGGGGCGTGGCGCAGTCTGGAAGCGCACTTGCATGGGGTGCAAGGAGTCGCAGGTTCAAATCCTGCCGCCCCGACCAAAAACATCCCACCATCATCCCGATCCGACCACTTTGGGAAAAGTCCGCGCTTGTGTTTAAACGGCGGCGTCCGGTTACTGTCTTTTCGCGGCCGGATACGACCACGGACACGTCAAAATTGACGGCTTTGCAAAAAGTCGAGATTTTCCTTATTGCGTCACCCCGGCGGAGGCCGGGGTCCAGTAAAATCAAATAGTTCTGGATTCCGGCCTTCGCCGGAATGACGATGTAAGGACTTTTTACGAAGCCATCAAAATTGACGGCTTTGCAAAAATCACTTCAGGACAAAAGCCCACCTCAGATACAGCACCAGCGCGATGAACAATAAAAGGCTGAGCGCGTACCCCTTCCAGTCGACGGGTCGCCGGGCTTTACCATCGGGCATTAACCGGCCGACCCGCAGGCCGCACTGGGTGCACTTTTTCATATGCAAGGGCAGCTTTTCATTGCATTCTGGGCACTGCTTGTAGGAATGAAACTGTTCCGGTGACTGTTTTTTTTTCCTGGCCGAGAATTTCATCCCAGTCCCCCTCTCTGAGTTACCACTACTATAGCCGCCTGGACCAACCGTCCTGGACGGCTCCTGCGACAGGCTCGCCCGATTCAGGACCG
>JBKHHL010000038.1:0-18420 GCA_046539175.1 Desulfosudaceae bacterium | reverse complement strand
CCCCGCAGTTTGACGTAGAGATTGCGGAAAAAGGCCATTTATGGATGGAAACTAGGTAAGGGGCGAAGTATCGCCGGGGCGGCCGGGCGGAAAACAGACTAGGCCGGCCTCGCTTACATCGAGCGGTAAAGTTCCATGCGTTGTACTACCCGCTCCAGATAGTCCCTGGTTTCATGATAAGGCAGGTTGGCCGTCAGGTGCCGATAGACCTGTCCGGGCGACATGCGGTTGATGATCGTGGCGGCCCGGCTGACGTTGGTCGATCCGGTGAAGGACCGGGCCACGTTGCCGGAGCCGGTATTATAGGCGGCTATGGTGCAGTAGAGCCGGCTGGTGGGGTCGCTGATTTTATTCAGGTACCGATTATAAAGAAGGTAGAGGTAAGTGGTACCGGTGTTGATATTGTTGGTTTCATTGTAAAGATATGAGGGGGACAGCAGCTTCTCTTGGCCGTAAATTATTCGGGAGGCGTCCCGACCGGCGGAGCGGGGCACGATCTGCATTAAACCGTAGGCCGGCACGTGAGACCGGGCCATGGGATTAAAGGCGCTTTCGGTATGGATAACAGCGAAGACCAGCTCTTCCGGAAGAGCACGCTGGCCGGCAAACCTGTTTATGTCATCCTTGTAATCCAAGGCCTTGCGTTGCAGGCTGGTGGCCGGCAGGCTGGATTTGAAGGTGACTACCCGGGCATCGTCCCGGCGGGACGGCCGGGTTGAAATCTGGCCGCGTCGCTGCAAGTCAGCGGCCGCCTGACTGATGCTGGCCTCGGATGGCCGGGGATTTCCGGTAACCACCCGGGCCAGAATGGGTGTTTTCTTCACGGGAGCGGTTTTGACATATTCTTCCATATCCCTGATTCTTTCTTCGATGCGCCGGGTCAGCTCGTCTCTTGAATAGGCGGTCTGCTGATCTTCCTGGATAAGTTCCCGCAGTTTTTCCCGGAACATGGCTTCGGCTTCGGGGGTGCTGTCCTCTTCCGGCAGGATCATTTCTATCCGGATTTCACCGCTTGCAAAATCGACCACTTTTTTGGTTTGAAGATCGTGGGAATACTCGACCCATTTTTTTCGGGTGCTGATTTCCGCCTCAAGCCAAACCGCCAGGATGCGGCGTTCATGGTCCCGGTATTCTTCTTCAATAACGCGCTGGTATTCCTGATAGGTGGTTTCAATATCGTTTTTTTCTTTTTGATAGTCCTGGTCAATGTCCAACTGGTACTGTTCAAACTGACGCAAGACCTCATCAACCTCGTTACCGCTGTTGTCAGAGGCAGAGGACTGGGGGGAGGTGACCACGTCTGCGGTGGCGCCGCCCAGCAGCAGAAAAAAAAACAAAACGGGCATGGCGATGATGGATAGGCGGCCACGGGGCTTTGACTGAATTTTCATAATTAAATACCTTATCAAAAGGTGTTTTCCGCCTTTTTCTTTAACTCGGTGAACAGGCTGTCGACCTGCTGCCTGGTTTTTTCAACGGAGCCGCTGTTGTCAATGATGTAATCCGCCTGATGTTTTTTTTCTTCGATGGGAATCTGGGACCGGACGCGGGCCAGGGCGTCTTCTTCATCGGTATCGTCCCTTATCAGCAGGCGTTTCAATTGGATTTCTTCCGGCGCGTATACCAGGACAATATCGGATAATTCCCGGTTCATGCGGGTCTCAAACAATAAGGGCACATCCAGAATGATGACTGGATTGGGCGCTTCGCGGGATTCCAGGATCATGGCAATGTTGCGGCTGATCTCTTCAAATACCCGGGGGTGGACGATATGATTCAATCGGTTGCGTTGGGTTTCATCCGAAAAGATGATTTTTCCCAGGGCTTTGCGGTCAAGCTCACCGTCTTCCCGGAGAATCTCCCGCCCAAATGTTTTGACGATTTCCTGCCAGGCCGGCGTGTCTTTTTTTACAACCTGATGGGATATCCGGTCAGCATCGACAATAATGGCGTCTTTCCGGGCCAGCATATCGGCTACCAGTGATTTGCCGGTAGCAATCCCGCCGGTCAGGCCGACGATAATCATGGGCAACTCCAGTAATAAGCCCCCTTAAATCCGGGGTGTTCAGAGAAATTCAGGGCAATGTTGCGGTGGTCTTTCTGAATTATATTTATAATATCATATCTTGCCAGAAGGTAAATACATATGCCGATTTAACAGGATAGTGGTATTTAATTCTTGACACCATTAAAACATGATTTTAAAATTGAATCAAATTCATTGAGTGAACCTTATTTCAATAATTCTAAAAAATTTGTTGAACCGATTCTTCATTCCTTTGTTCCGGATTTGTCTCCGGCTTTGCAAACAGGAGAGATTGTCATGGATTTTGAATTTTCCAAAGAACAGGTGATGTTTAAAAAAGAGGTTATCAAATTCGCCAGAAAAGAGATCGTGCCCCGGGTAGAGGAGCATGAACTGGCCGGCACCTTTGATTTTGAAGCCTTTAAAAAAATGGGCGATTTCGGCATTCTGGGGATGCACTTCCCCGAAGATTACGGCGGGCAGGGGGCCGATGTGGTGACCACCGTCATGGTCGGCGAGGCTCTCGGCGAAGCCGGTGTGGACGGGGGGCTGACCCTTTCTTACGGGGCTCACACCTTTTTGTGCGCGGATACTATTTTTTCTCACGGTACCGAAGAGCAGCGGCAGAAATACATTCCCAGGCTGGCTTCCGGCGAGTATATCGGATGCATGGGATTGACCGAACCGGATGCCGGATCTGACGTGGCCTCCATGACCACAACCGCTGAAAAACAAGGCGACACTTATGTTCTCAACGGCAGCAAGATATTTATCACCAATGGCCCCATTGCGGATGTCGCTCTGGTCTACGCTAAAACCGATCCGGAAAAAATGCACGAGGGCATTTCCGCTTTTATCGTGGAAAAAGGAACCCCCGGTTTTTCGGTGGGACCTCCCCTGAAAAAGATGGGCTGCCGCACCTCCCAGACCTCGGAGCTGTTTTTCCAGGATTGCCGGATTCCGGCCGCCAACCTGGTCGGCCCGGAAGGACAGGGCTTTCTCATGGCCATGCAGACGGTGGAATGGGACCGCAGCGCTCTGCTGGCGCCGATGGTGGGAGGAGCCCGGTTTATTCTGGACAAGTCCGCTGATTACGCCAAAAAGCGTCACCAGTTCGGACGCTCTATCGGGACCTTTCAGGCCACCCGGCAGAAGCTGGCCAATATCCGCATATTCCATGAAGCGGCCAAACTGCTGGTTTACCGGATCGCCTGGCAGAAAGGACAGGAGAAACCGTTAAACCATCTGTCCGCCGCCGTGACCAAGCTGTTCGTTGGTGACTGGAGCCTGGGACCTTTCAATGACGCCATCCTGATCCACGGCGGTTATGGTTATTGCCACGAATATATCATGGAAGGCGCTTTTCGCGACAACCGGCTGGCCCCCCTGGGCGGCGGTACTTCCGACATTCAGAAAATGATTATTTCAAAAATGATGTGATTCGCCGGAAGAGACGGCGGAGAGCGGAACGGCATAAAACAACAGGGGCTTATCATGAATTACGATTTTTCCGAACAAGAGCAGCAGAATATTGCCGAGGTCGACCGGGCGGTCAGAGCAGCCGTGGACGCTGTTAAACCGGGCGGTCCCATGACGCCGGCCACGGTTCGATCTCTTATAAAAGAGCTGGTGGCTGACCTGTCACCAACCGGTTACAACTTGGCCGGACTTTCCCGGGAAAAACCTCTGGACTCCGCCGCCATGGCGTCCATGGAGGCCTTTGCCGGGGCTGCTCCGGAGATATTTCTTACCTTTGAAATGAGTTTCCGGATAATGGGCAGGTTGATTGCCCGGTATGGCAGCGAGGAGCAGCGGCAATCCTTTTTAGAACCCTTGCTGTCCGGGGAAAAGATCGGCGCGGTCGGGCTGAGCGAAGAATCCCTGAACGTGGTTAATGACCCTTTGTCCACCATCGGTGTTCGGCAAGACGGGATGATCCGGGTGTCCGGTCGCAAAGGTCTGGTTATCGGCGGAGCCGTGGCCGATATGGTGGCGGTGATAGGCCGGCTGGACGATGGTCTGGGCGTGTTCCTGATTGACAAAACCGCTGACGGCCTGATCATGGACGATTATCCCGCCGGTCATGGTTACGGGCCGCCGGCGGCTGGTCGAGTGACCCTGGATAACTGCGAGATTTCTCCGGAAGCGGTCATCGGTCCGGTGGAAGAGCGGCAATTGCTGGCTGATATCAGGACCTGGGAAGATCAGGTCATGATGGCCGCGGCGGTGGGGGTCATGGGCAGTGCTTTGTTCAACGCCACCTCTTACGCCAAAACGCATAAAAGCGGCGGCAAACCGGTTATCGCCTACCAGGCCGTAGGCTTTAAGCTGGCGGAATTGTATACCCTGGTTCAGACTTCCCAGCTGATGGCCTATAAAGCGGCCTGGCTGGAAAGTATCCGTGATCGGGAGTTGCCGTCGTTTACCCGCTGCGCCAAGGTATTCTGTACCGATGCCGCCGAATCCGTCTCCAGCGGCGCTCTGGGTATTCTGTCGGCGGAGGGCTTTGTCCCCGGCAGTCCGGTGGCGGCCGCCTGTCAGTGGGCCAAATTTTTACAGGTCGCCGGTACTTCCACCGAAATCGCCCGGGTGGAGGTCGGCCAGGCGGCCTTGAAATAACCCGGAAAATAAAAATGATGATCTCGTAAAAAGTCGAGATTTATCATATTTCGTCACCCCGGCGAAGGCCGGGGTCCAGTAAAATCGCATAGTTCTGGATTCCGGCCTTCGCCGGAATGACGAAGTAAGGACTTTTTACGAAGCCGTCAAAAATGATGGCTTGTAATAAAAAAACGTTCCAATTTTTTTCCAACAAATTTAATGCCACGTCTATATTCGGGCTAACCAGCAAAGGAGATCGGGGATGACTGTCATCGAGTCTCAAATCGACACCGGTTCGGAAGAATATCAGGCCAATTATGAAAAAATGGAAGAGCGGGTCGCGGACTTGCGCCGGGAAATCGACCGCGCTCATCACGAGCGGTCGCAAAAAGCCCTGGATCGCCTGACCGAGGTGGGCAAGCTGCCGGTTGATAAAAAACTCGACCTGCTGCTGGATAAGAACACGCCTTTTCTGGAAATAGCGCCCCTGGCGGCCAAAGACATGTATGACGGGAAGATACACGGCGCCGGGGTCCGGGCCGGTATCGGCATCGTCAAGGGCGTGGAAGTCCTGGTCAGCGTCAGCGACGCCACCATCAAGGGCGGCTCGGTTTACCCCATGGGCGTTAAAAAAAGCCTGCGGCTGCAGACCATCTGCATGGAAAACCGCCTGCCTTCGGTGACCCTGATGGATTCGGCCGGCGCCTACCTGCCGCTGCAGTCGGAAATTTTTCCGGACGCCAATGACGGGGGCCGGATTTTTTACAACCAGGCCATGATGTCCAAGATGAATATTCCCCAGATTACGGCCGTCATGGGCCTGTGCACGGCCGGCGGCGCATACGGGGTGGCCATGTCCGATGAGATCGTTCACGTCAAGGGGCACGGCGCCATCTTTCTGGGCGGGCCTCCCCTGGTGCGGGCGGCCACCGGCGAAGAAGTCACCCCGGAGGAACTGGGCGGACCGGATCTGCACTGCGCCGAATCCGGAGTGTCCGATTACTACGCCGAGGATGACGCCCACGCCATTGCCATTCTGCGGGAGATTATCGGGAAGCTGCCGGTTCGGGAAAAAGCGGCCCTGTCCCGGCAGGCCCCGAGCCCGCCGGCTTATGATCCCAAAGAACTCTACGGTATTATACCGCGGAACGTTTCTACCCCTTATGATATCCGGGAAGCCCTGGCCCGCATGATCGACGGCAGCGATTTCCTGGAATTCAAGGAGATGTACGGCTCGACCCTGATTTGCGGCTGGGCCTACGTTCACGGCTACCCGGTCGGCATTCTGGCCAACAACGGGGTGCTTTTTCCGGAAAGCGCCCAGAAAGCCACCCAGTTTATTCAGATCTGTGACAATCGCCAGATTCCCCTGGTGTTCGTGCAGAATATCAGCGGTTTTATAGTAGGCAAAAGCTATGAAGCCGGGGGCGTCACCAAGGACGGCCACAAGATGGTCAACGCCGTGTCCACGGCCACGGTGCCCAAGTTTACCCTGCTAGCAGGAGCATCCTTCGGAGCCGGTAATTACGCCATGTGCGGCCGGGCTTATTCGCCGCGCTTTCTGTGGATGTGGCCCAACGCCGAAATCGGCGTCATGGGCGGTGAGCAGGCCGCCGGAGTGATGGTGACCATTACCAACGATCAGAACGCGCGCCTGGGTAAGCCCCCGCTGACGCCTGAAGAGGAAGAAGCCTTGAAGCAGCCCATCATTGACCGCGCCAGAGCCGAGGGGAACGCCTACTACAGCACCGCCAATTTGTGGGATGACGGCATTCTCGATCCGGCCAAAACCAGGGACGTGCTGGGAATGGCTATTTCCGCGTCTTTGAACGCGCCGATCAGGGACGACCTCTATGGTTATGGCGTATTCCGGATGTAAAACCGCGTCATCCCTAACGATTATTTAAAGGAGCCGGAATGTTCGATAAAGTGCTGATTGCCAACCGGGGGGAGATCGCCGTGCGGGTTATTGATACCTGCCGGGAGATGGGTATCGCCACGGTGGCTGTTTATTCCGAGGTCGACCGCCTGGCCCTGCACGTGCTGTGGGCCGATGAAGCGGTCTGCCTGGGAGACAGCGAACCGTCTCAGAGCTATTTAAACGCCGATCGGATTGTGGCGGCGGCCGTGGCGTCCGGGGCCGGAGCGATTCATCCCGGCTACGGTTTCCTGTCTGAAAACGCCGATTTCGCGAGGAAATGCGCCGACAATGGCATTGAATTCATCGGTCCTCCGCCGGAGGTGATTCAGAATTTCGGCAATAAAATGGTAGCCCGGCAGATGATGATTGACGGCGGCGTGCCGGTGGTTCCCGGCATGACCAGTCCGGAAACCGATCCCGGGGTCGTGGCGGCCCAGGCCGATGAAATCGGATACCCGGTGCTGGTCAAAGCCGCCGCCGGCGGCGGCGGCAAGGGCATGCGCCTGGTTGAAAACGCCGCCGAACTGGCCGCGGCCATGACCGCGTCCTCCAGCGAGGCTGCCGCCTCCTTTGGCGACGGCTCGGTTTACCTGGAAAAATTCATCGTTAAGCCGCGTCACGTGGAAATTCAGATCCTGGCTGACAAACACGGCCGGATGGTGCACCTGCTGGAAAGGGAGTGTTCCATCCAGCGCCGGCATCAGAAAATCATCGAGGAGACGCCTTCGGTGGCCCTGACCCCGGAATTGCGCCGGGAAATGGGGGAAACGGCGCTGCGGGCGGCGGCCGCCGCCGGATACGTCAATGCCGGCACGGTGGAGTTTATCCTGGATGAAGAAAACGGCCGCTTTTATTTCCTGGAAACCAATACCCGTCTTCAGGTGGAACATCCCATTACCGAAATGATTACCGGCCTGGACATCGTGCGGCGCCAGATTGAAATAGCGGCCGGCCTGCCCCTGGACCTGGAGCAGGAGAATATCACCGCCCGGGGCCATGCCATTGAATGCCGTATTTACGCCGAAGACCCGGCCAGCGGTTTTTTCCCCTCCCCGGGAACCATCGGGTGGCTGCGGGAACCGGTCGGTCCGGGAATCAGAAATGACTGCGGGGTTTACAGCGGTTTTGTGGTACCGATGGAATATGATCCTATTTTGTCCAAGCTGGTGGTCCACGCCGAAAACCGGGACAGCGCCATCGCCCGCATGAAAAAAGCCCTGGGTGATTACATGGTGGCCGGGGTCAAAACGCCCATTCCCTTTCTGTCCGAAGTGATTGACTCCGAACCCTTCCGGCGGGGTGAAACCTTTACCGATTTTATCGAGACTCATTTTCCCGACTGGCAGCCGTCTTTTCAGGACCGGGAGCTGGCGGCGCTGGCCTTTATCGCCGATGCCATTCTGCCGGATGAAGGACGGGCCGATGCGGACGCGGTCCCTTCGACCGGGCTGCCGACGCCCTGGCAGACCCTGGGCGGCTGGCGTCTATAAACGGAATCTAACAACCAACAGGTGGGAGCCGTGGATTATAAATTAAGCGTTGAAAACGAAACCTGCCCGGTAACAGTTGAAAAAACCGGGGATACCTCTTTTACCGCCGTTATTAAAGACTCTACCCATGAGGTGGAAATAACCCGCCTGACCGCCCATAGCCTGCTGCTGACCGTGAACGGGCGCCAGGTCAGGGCCGGCATCGTCAAGACCGCCGAGGGAAAACAGATCGTGCTCCACGGCCAGCAGTATAACGTGGTTGACGAGGATCTGCTGGAGCAGGCCGGTCCGGCCCGGCGATCCCGCAAAAAGGCCTTGACCGAAGTCACCGCCCCCATGCCGGCGGAGGTCATCAGTATAGCGGTTGAGCCGGGAGAGACCGTGACCGAAGGCCAGCCGGTGGCGGTAGTTTCGGCCATGAAAATGGAGACCACGCTTTACGCTCCCTTTGACGGGGTCGTAACCGGGGTTAACGTCAGTCCGGGGGAAAAAGTCATGCCGGGAGTGATCCTGGTGGATATCGAAAAAAATGACGATTCCGGCTGATGGGGCAAGCCTGTCAACTGGTCATGACTCTATCCCGGAAGTCAGGGAGATTAATTATGCCGGAAGATCATCTGCTTTACGAGGTTAAGGGCAGCGCCGCCTGGTTGACCATCAACCGGCCGGAGCAACGCAATTCCATCAGCCCCGCGGCCGTGGAGCTTTTTGGCCGGGCCCTGGATGAGGCCGAGGCCGACGAGTCGGTGCGGGTAGTGGTTGTCACCGGGGCCGGGGACAAGGCCTTCTGTTCCGGGGCTGATCTGGCCGGAGGCATGGCCGGCGAGGACGGTGACGTCTTTGCCCGTTATGCCGGCCTGCTCAAGCGTCTGTACCATTTTCCCAAACCGACCGTGGCCCGCGTCAACGGCTATTGCCTGGCCGGCGGCACCGGCTTCATGTTGGGCTGCGATATCGTCATCGCCCGGGATACTGTCAAATTCGGCACTCCCGAGGTGAATGTCGGCTTGTTCCCCATGATGATCGGGGCTTTGATTTTTCGCAATGTTTTGCGGAAGAAAGCCATGGAAATGGTGCTGCTGGGAGAAAAGCTGAGCGCCTTTCAGGCGGCCGAGATGGGGCTGATTACCCGGGCTGTGCCGGAGGAAGAGTTCGAGGCGACAGTGACGGCGGTGGTGGACAGTCTGGCCGCCAAAAGCCCGGTCGGTCTGAAGATCGGAAAAGAGGCTTTCGCGGCGGCAGAAACCATGCCTCTGGAGGAAGCGGTTGATTTTCTGGCTGATAAGCTGAAAGAGGTGGCTGCCACTGAAGACGCCCGGGAAGGGATCACCGCTTTTATCGAAAAACGGGCTCCGCAGTTCAAGGGCAGGTAGGTAGTGGCCGTCGGAGGCCATTTGTTTTTAAGTGTCTGCCGCCACGTTATGAAATATTTACATAAGGAGGCTTCCTTGCATAAAGATAAACTGATTATCGCCAACTGCAGCGGATTTTTCGGGGATCGCTTCGCGGCCGCCGAAGAAATGGTGACCGGCGGAGAAATTGACGTCCTGACCGGTGATTATCTGGCCGAATTGACCATGGCCATTCTGTTTCAGCAGAAGCTGAAGCGGCCCGAAACCGGTTACGTCGGCACCTTCCTGAAGCAGATGAAACAGATCATGGGTTATTGCCTGGATAATAATATCAAGGTGGTCAGCAACGCCGGTGGTTTAAACCCCGGCGGACTGGCCGCGGCTCTGGCCGGGCTGGCTGAGGAACTGGGCGTTTCTCCGAATATCGCCTGGATCGAAGGCGATGATCTGCTGCCGCGCCTGGATGAACTGCGGGCGGCCGGGGAGCCCCTGGTCCATCTGGATAAAAAAATTCCCCTGGCGGAATCGGGCGGCAGTCCGGTTTCGGCCAATGCCTACCTGGGCGGCTGGGGCATTACCAAGGCTTTGGAACAGGGCGCCGATATCGTCGTCTGCGGCCGGGTGGCCGACGCCGCCCTGGTATCCGGTCCCAGCGCCTGGCATTTCGGCTGGTCCCGGGACGACTGGGATTGCCTGGCGGGCGCTTATACGGCCGGTCATATTATCGAATGCGGCGCCCAGGCCACCGGCGGCAATTATTCTTTTATGGACGAGGTGCCTTCTTATATCAATATCGGGTATCCGCTGGCGGTTATGTATCCGGACGGATCTTTCCTTATCACCAAGCACGAGAACACCGGCGGCCTGGTTTCGACGGGCACCGTTACCGCCCAGTTGATGTATGAGATTGAAACGCCCACTTATTTGACCCCGGATGTTTCGGTGCGGTTTGATACTCTGCAACTGACCGCTGATGGTGAAAACCGGGTGCGGGTGAGCGGAGTCCGGGGAGAACCGGCCACCAATACCGCCAAGGTCTGTATCAACACCATGGCCGGGTATAGAAACACCATGACGGTGGTATTGACCGGCCTGGATATCGACAATAAGGCCCGGCTGGTGGAAGAAGCCCTGTGGGAAAACCTGGGTGGCCGCGATCGGTTTAATATGGTTAAAACCCAGTTGATCCGGTCGGACAAGGCCAACGCCACCATTAACGAGGAGGCTTTCGCCTATCTGCGGATTTTTGTGATGGATCCTGACCCGGCCGTGGTGGGCCGGTCTTTTTCCGCGGCCGTAGTGGAACTGGCCCTGGCCAATATTCCCGGGTACACCCTGACCAGCCCGCCTGGACGGGAAATGCCCGCGGTTGTCCACTGGCCCGCCCTGATCAATAAAGCCCACCTGACCCAGGCGGTCCATATCAACGATCAGATCCTGGAAGTTGAGCCGGTTGCCGGTGATTGGCCGGCTCAACCGGTTTCAGCGCCGGAGATCAAGCTGCCCCCATCTCCCGACGGAACTTTGCGGCAGATACCACTGGGCAGGTTATTTGCCACCCGGGCCGGTGACAAGGGTGGCAACGCCAATCTCGGTGTCTGGTCCCGAACTCCGGAGGAGTTTGTTTTTTTGAGGGAATTTCTTACGGTGGAACGGTTGCGGGAACTACTGCCCGACATAAGAGAGTTTGAAGTGGAACGCCATGAACTGCCCAATCTTCTGGCCGTAAATTTTTATATCCGGGGAATTCTGGGCGAAGGAGCGGCCGCCTCCTGGCGCAGTGATCCTCAGGCCAAAACCCTGGGTGAATATCTCAGGGCCAGGATGATTGATGTTCCCCGGAGTTTATTGTCCTGATAGGACCGTGACGTGGGAGAAAGAAAGAAGATGCGGGAGCCCAAACTGTCCCGGGCGGCCTTGCGGCGGCAGCGGGAAAAAGAACAGCGTTACGCCACAATTCTGCGGGTGGCTGAACCACTGTTCGCCCGGCAGGGATATCATCAGACCAGCCTGGAAGCCATTGCCGACGCCGCTGAAGTGTCCGTGGGCACGGTTTATTTCTATTTTAAAAACAAGGAGGATCTGCTCATTACTATGATGCGGGAGGTGGGTTATGAACTCAGAAAGGTTCTGGGCGACGCTTTTTTGCGCAAACAAGGCACCATGGAAGGCATTGTCGAGGCCGGTCTTTCTTTTTTCCGGGATTTCTGCCTGCGGCATCCGGATAAAATATCCATTTTTTTCCGGGAAGCGGGCGGGCAGGGCGCCCGGGTGGAAGCGGCCCGGAAAGAATTTTACGACAAGCTGATTGATGATTTGAAAAACGCCCTGGTCCGGGTTCGCCGTGAGGCCGGGGTGACCTACCGGTCTGATATCTCCGAGGAGTTGATCGCGGTTTGCATTCTGGGGATTTACGAGCGGGTGGCCGGCTATTACCTGCTCTGGCATGACCGCTCCGATGATATCAACACCGCCGCTCGTGATGCCACCGATTTTACCGTCGGCGGCATTAAAAATCTGATGATTTCCTGATCCTTATTGGTTTACCGCTGTCGCAAGAGACCGATCCCCTGGAGGTGGTTTTACTTTGCACCGATGGAGGAGGTGGGCATCCCGGCGGTGGCGACGCCTGCCATCGGCGTGACCAGGTCGTGCTGGGGGTTGCTTTTTTCGCACCATTGCAGAAAAAGTTCCACGCAATCCGGACATAGCTGACTGCCCCGGGCGTCGTAAATGATCTGCAAGGCCCGGTCATGGCTGGTAGCGGATCGGTAGGGACGGTCACTGCTCAAGGCATGGTAGGTGTCGGCCACGGCGGTGATTCTGGCCAGCAAGGGAATGGCATCCCCCTTGAGCCCCTCGGGATAACCATTGCCGTCCAGCCGTTCATGGTGATATTGCACAATGGAAATAATTTCCGACAGGCTGGGTATATTTCTTATGATTTCGGCACCTTTTATGGGATGCTCCATGATGTGGGCCAGCTCAATATCGGTCAGCGGGCCGCTTTTCAAAAGGACGCTGTCCCGGACCCCGATTTTACCAATGTCATGAAGACGCCCGCCGATTCTGGCATGGTCCAGCTCTTTTTTGCTGGCCCCGGTCAGAGAAAGCATGCCGGAAACAATTTTGCCGACCACTTCAGAGTGCCCCTTGGTATAGGGATCCCGGGCTTCCAGGGCAGAAATCAGGCTGGAGATACTACCGATAACCAGGTTGCGTTCAGATTCAAGACGTTCCCGTTCTTTTAATAAAAGCAGAAAATGGTTGGAAAGAACTTCTTCAATCTGGATGACCAGAGCGTCGATATTAAATGGTTTACAGACGTAAGAGGCCGCCCCGTGCTGTACCATGCGGTTCATGTGACCGCGATCATTCCGGGCGCTCATGACAATAAAGGGAATGCCGGAGTAGGTGGGATCACTGTGAATGGTTTCACAGAACTCAAAGCCGTTCATTTCCGGCATGTCAATGTCGCTCAGGATGAGATCCGGGGTATGGTTTTTCAGGAGTTCCAGCGCTTTTTTACCGTTTTCGGCGCAGATGGTTTTAAAGCCTGCCGCCACCAGCCCGCGTTCAACGATGGATCTTATGGTCAGAGAATCATCCACGATCATGATCAGTTGATTGCTGTTGCGGTTGGAGCGGGACAGGATTCCTTCCACCACGTTAAACAGGTCGGTATAGACGTCGCTTTTGGCGATATAATAAGTCGCCCCGACTTCAAAGCCTTTTTCCACGTCCTCTTCGGAATCCAGGGAGCTGACCACCACCACCGGGATATTACGGGTCTTCTCCTGCTTTTTTAAACGCCGGCAGAGCTCGATACCATTCATTTCCGGCATGTCGATATCAGTGAGGATGATGTCCGGACTTTGCTGGTTGACCAGATCCCAGGCCTGACGACCATTTTCCGCTTCTATAAAGTTGGCGTTCAAAGGTTCCAGCAACTTGATCAGCCGGTGGCGAATGGCGGCGCTGTCATCGGCGACCAGTATATTGGGGGTAAATTGGGTCAATGGTTGTTTCTTTAAACGCTGTTTTTGAGTTTAAAATATTATACAACTTTATCCTGATTTAAGGGCTTTGTCAAAAAAAAATAATCTTCCTGGTCGCCGTCCGGGATCAGGCACCGCGCAAACCCATTATTTTCCGGGCATCATCCGGTGACGCCGGGCTTTTGCCCAGAACGGAGGCGATTTTGACCGCCTCTTCCACCAGTTCGTAATTGCCCCTGGCCAGTTCTCCGGAGGCCAGCCGGGTGTTGTCTTCCAGTCCTACCCTCATATGACCGCCCATCAGGGCCGACTGCATAATGGCCGGGAATTCGTCCTGGCCGACGCCGCAGGTTGTGAAGTTGGCCGGCCGGTTCAGGTCGCGCACGGCGTGCGTCAGGGTGACAAAGGCGTCCGGACGGAATCGCTGACCGCCGGCCACGCCCCAGACGAAATTGAAATTCAAGGGGTCGGTGAAAAACCCCTGTTTTGAGATCAGGGTCATATTGTCAAAACCTCCGATATCATAAATTTCGATTTCCGGTTTAACCTGGTTTTCCTCCATGGCGCGTCCAAAATCCTGCAGCATGGTAAAAGTGTTTTCAAAGACGTAATCCATCAGGATTTGGCCGTTTTTACGGTCTATCATGCTGAAATTCATGGTGTTGGTGTTAAGTGAAGCCATTTCCGGCTTGATGGCGGTGATCTGGGCCAGCCGTTGCTCGGCGGTGGCACCCATACCAACGGCCGAGCTCAGGTTGATTATCACCTCCGGGACTTTTTCCTTGATGGCCTGGTAAGTTTGCCGGATGCGGTCTATATCATAAGTAGCCCAGCCGTCATCACGCCTGGCGTGGACATGGACCATGGCGGCACCGGCCTCATGGGCCCGGGCCGCCTCCTCGGCAAACTCTTCGGGGGTGTAAGGCACGGCCGGGTTATTGTCCTTGAAAGTGGCCGCTCCGGCCAATGCCGCCGTAATTATGATTTTTTTCGTCATGGTACCTCCCGCCTGAATAGAATATTTCATGAAATATTCGGGTTATCGTCCCCGACCGGGGCCGTTATGATGACTTGTGAAAAAATTTATTAATACCAGAAGATTGTTAGAAGAAGCCGGGGCCGGGTGATTATAGCGACATAATCCGGTCAGCCAGCTTTTCAGCGGAATTTTCGTCCAGGAGCAGGGTGGTGGAAATTTTAATCCATTTGGTCAGGGCTTTTTTATCCGCAAACATGATGGTTTGAGGAGTTTTGCCGATATGAACTGAAATCAACCGGCTTAAATAGGGGGTGGTCATCTGACCGTAGTAAGGCTTGATTACTTTAACTAATTGCCGGTAGAAGGGGGTTTCCTCTTCCTCATCATCAGACTGCGAAGGCGGGGTCTGGTCCTGTTGGCTTAAATCAATTAGAAAATATTTAATAATCACCTTACCTATTTTAATTTCATCTTTATCTTTGAGTTTGGCCTTGTTAATGGGCCTCTCGTTTACCAGGGTGCCATTGGTGCTGCCATAATCAACTATTATGGCCTCATTGTCACGGGTGATGATTTCAGCATGTTTTTTGGAGACGTAATTTTTATTGATGTAGACGTCACAAGCAGGGTCGCGGCCAATAATTGTTTTTTCCTTGTTTATGGGTACAGCCTCACCCTGGTCCGGACCACTTACAAAGACCACGAAAGAACACTTGTTCCGTCCGGAATAAATAATTTCTCCAGGGCGTTCCGGTTTTTCTTCCTGGAGAAAAGCCAGGTCTTCCTTGTCAAACCGAACCGGGTCATCTTTTTCAGGTTTTGTCATAATAATTCCTCATGGCACTTATGTTTCTGGGTCTTGAAGAGAAAAATTTATCAGATAAATATTGATGGTTTTCGTAAAAAGTCCCTACCTCGTCATTCCGGCGCAGGCCGTAATCCAGAACCGTTTGATTTTACTGGCCCCCGGCCTCCGCCGGGGTGACGCCACAAGGAAAATCCCGACTTTACGAAGCCTTAACTATTATTATAAATAATAATTCCCGCTGGGTATGTCAATCTTTTTTGCAATAAAGCTGATTTGTTACCAGGGCTTAAAGTACTGTTCAGCCCCAAGCTTTCATCTGATATTTTATTTCCGGAAAGACCTTGTTTACAGCTCTGATTGAATTGGTATATTATAAAAAAAATGATCAAAAGCGGGTAGGTCTATTCCGCGAATCAACAACGCCGGCAGGATAGGAGACATAATCGCATGACCTGGAAGCCGAAGAGGCCTCTTAAAGAAACGTTTCGCCGGGGAGAAACTCCGGATCCGGCTGAATTGCGGGGTTATTACCAGGTGCGGCTGGCGACCGGGTGGTTGCCGCCCATCCGCTTTTTCGGTCACCGCAAATTTTTCCCGGTGGAGGTGGAAGCTCCGGAACCGGACTCCGGCGGATTCAACGAATTTTTGGGCCGTTTCCGGGTGGGTCGTTTCAAGATCGTCCCGGCGGCCTCGGTTCTGGGAGACGGCCAGGTTGTCTTGCAGATAATTTACAACCGGCCGGGCAATCCCTTCTGGCTGCGTCCCCTGACGGATGAACTGAAAAAGGTCGGACCGGATCTTTTTCTCGGCCGGGGTGTCCTCCAATTGTTCGGGATCCGGTTTAACTCTTTTTATTTCACGGTTGAAAAGTCCGGCCCTGAATTTGCCTCCGGGCCTGTCACGGAATCCGGCGCTGACCGGGGCCGGTCCGGTGACAAGGAGACCATTGCCGGTCCGGCCCGGTTCCGTCCGGACCACTCCTCCTCATCCGCTAAACCGTTTATATCCGGTCGCCGGGTAAAAGTGCTGCGGGCCATGATGGCGGCCCTGATTCCCCGGGGCGGGGCCTTCGCGGCCGGAGCCGAGGATTTTGATCTGATTCCCCGGATCAACCAGTTGATAGACAAGCTTGATCCGGCGGCGCGCCTTGGTTTGCCGGCGGCCCTGCTCTGGATTGAATTTAACAGCCTGATCCGCACCGGTCGCCCCCTGACGGGTCTTTCCCGGGAAAGGGCCACCCGACTCCTGCGCGGCCTGGAGAACAGCCGTCTGTTGTTAAACCGTTACATCCTTCTGATATTCAAGTTGCTGACCATGATGGCTTTTTATGAGCGGCAGCCGGCGGCCGTGGCCATCGGTTATGAGCACGGTTGTCATCTGGCTGCCCCGGAAAGTGGTGAGCCGGCATGATTCATACTTTTGCCGACTACAAGGGTGATTTTCAAAAGACCTGCCAGGTTTGCGTCATCGGCAGCGGCCCCGGCGGGGCGGTGGTAGCCAAGGAACTGGCTGAAAAAGGCCATGAGGTGGTGCTCCTGGAAGAAGGCGGCCATTTTACCCGGGCGGACTGGAACGGTCTGCCCCTGCCGGGCCTGATGAACCTGTACCGCGATGGCGGCTCCACCGGTACCGTCGGCAACGCCGGTATATCGGTCACCCTGGGCCGGTGTATCGGCGGATCCAGCACCATTAATTCCGCCACCTGTTTCCGGACCCCGGAGCCGATCCTGGCCAACTGGCGGCGGGACCTGGGTCTGGCTCACCTGACGCCGGCGGCGCTGGAGCCTGTTTTTGAACGGGTGGAGTCGATCCTGAACGTGACCGAACTGCCCTGGGAGGTGCTGGGGAAAAACGCCCGCGTCGTCAAACGCGGTTGTGACAAGCTGGGTCTTGACTGCCGCCCCCTGAAACACAATGTCCGGGACTGCCGGGGGTGCGGTCCCTGCCAGTTCGGTTGCCAGGAAGGGGCCAAGCAGAGTGCCGACGTTACTTATATTCCCCGGGCGGAACAGCACGGGGCCGAAATCTTCGCCGACTGCCGGGCGGAGAAGCTGATCATCAATCACGGCCGGGTCCACGGCGTCATAGCCGCCGCGCTGGATCCGCGGACCGGCCGGCCGGCTTACCGGGTGGTCATCACGGCCCGGCTGGTGGTGGTGGCCGGCGGGGCCATGCTGACCCCGGCTTTTCTCCGG
The DNA here is from genome assembly GCA_046539175.1 of Desulfosudaceae bacterium. Classification (GTDB taxonomy): domain Bacteria; phylum Desulfobacterota; class Desulfobacteria; order Desulfobacterales; family Desulfosudaceae; genus CAYTQK01. The sequence goes on along the minus strand of JBKHHL010000038.1, from coordinate 1,050 downwards.
CGCCAGGGACTTAAAAACCGGCATATCGGCCGTAACCTCCAGATTCATCCCGGCACCCGGGTGGTGGCCCTGATGGACGAGATAGTCGAGGGCTGGAAGGGCGTCTCCCAGGGGGCTTACGTGGATGATTTTTCCGGGCAGGGGATCATGCTGGAAGGAATTTTCGTTCACCCTTCGCTGCTGCTGCCGGCCCTGCCCGGGGTAGGGCACGAACACAAGCAAATGGCCCAAAACTACAATCGCCTGGCGGCTTTCGGGGTCATGGCTCACGATGAAAGCTCCGGCCGGGTTTATAATATTCCGGGTCGACGCCGCTCCAACCGGCCGCTCAACACCTATTCCCTCACTCCCGGTGATATTGAAAAACTGAAGACCGGGGTGGCCCATACCGCCGCTATTTTTTTCGCGGCCGGGGCTGTCCGGGTTTTTACCGGCATCTCGAAGATGCCGGTGCTGGAATCGATGGAAGAGGTGGAAAAATTGCGCCGGCTGCGCCTGAAACCGATCCAGGTGGAAATGCTGGCCTTTCATCCCCTGGGTTCCTGCCGCATGGCCGCGCATCCGACGCTCGGCGCCGTCAGCCCCGACGGGGAAACCTATGATGTCCGGAACCTGTTCGTGGCCGACGGCAGCCTGGTGCCGACTTCCCTGGGAGTCAATCCCCAGATTACCATTATGGCCCTGGCCACGCAGGTAGCCGAATCCATTGATCAGAGATTGGCCCTGGTTAAAGAGCAAGGGAGTATCCGGTGAAAGCGACCTGGTATGTTTACCTGCTGGAATGCGCCGACCATACCCTCTATTGCGGTGTTACCACCGATCTGGCCAACCGTTTGCAGCAACATCAGGCCGGGGAGGGGGCCAGGTATACCCGGTCGCGCCGGCCCGTCAAGCTTGTCGCCCACAGTCAACGCCTGACCAAAAGCAAAGCTTTCCAACTGGAATACTTTCTTAAAAAACAGCCCCGCGCCAGAAAAAAAGATTTTCTTAAAGCCGCTTCCTGTTTGTAAGGCAGAACGTTATACCAGGCCGACGGAATTGTATTTTCAG
>JBKHHL010000037.1:0-18426 GCA_046539175.1 Desulfosudaceae bacterium | reverse complement strand
GGGTTAATCGGCACTGGTCACTTCCGCCCGGAATCTTCCCTGTTTTTTTTCGAATATCTCTGCCTGACTGCTAGAATCGCTAAATAGTGTCCATCCATTTCACATGGATGGCACCATCTGGTGTTTCCAATCCAGAAATGTGAATTTTTTCGCAAGGTCAAGGAAAACAAGGGGTTGCGCGGAGGCGTACTGGACGTACGCCGCACAAGCAACCCCGCAGTTTGACGTAGAGATTGCGGAAAAAGGCCATTTATGGATGGAAACTAAATAATAAAAAACAACCTTTTGATTTTACTTAACACTTAATCACTTAAAACTTAAACTTAACACTGCCTGGGAATCAGAAGGTTCGACTGGGCGTAATAATCCGCGAATCATTGTCCTGTTGCTGCTGTTGTTGCTGCTGCATTTTTTGAATGCGTTCGGCCATTTCCGCCAGGGCGGCCTGCATGGCCCGGGGGAATTCGGCGATAGCCGCTTCCAGGGTGGTTGCCTCAAGTTTGGCCTGAAGAGGCAGAGGGCCTTCAGGCGACATTAACTGGGTGTGGCCCACAAAAATTATGGAGCGGCTGTCATCGTCCGTACCGTCCGGTTTGATGGGAATCATTTTCCGGATGGCGGCAACCTTGATGTCGGTTAGGGATTCCTCGCGGTAAAGGTTGTTCTCATCTACTGTGAAATCAATATCTTGTGTTTGATTCATGCTCTCCTCCTGTGCAGGGGTGAGGTTGTTTTTGGTCAGCCCGTCAGCGTGATGCAGTCAGAAGGGCACTTTTCAGCGGCTGCTTCCAGTGCCTCGGTATCATTGGGATCGTACCGGTCATAGTCCAGTACCGCCAGATTGCCGTCCATGGTGAACAATTCGCTTTTTTTGGTGCAGGCCTTGCAGGCGATACAGCCGACAGGGCAGACTTCTTTAACTTCTTTGCCGTTATCCCGGTTGGAACAGTTAACCACATAGATCCGTTCAGCCGGGAAAGGCTTCATAGTGATTATGCCACGGGGGCAGGCCCGGACGCAAGCGCCACAACCGACACAATTTTCATAATTAACAGCGGCCAGCCCATGGTCAATCCGGATGGCCTCATAATCGCAAGCTTCCACGCAATCCCCCAGCCCCAGGCAGCCGTAGGCGCAGGCCTGCACCCCGGCAATGCCCGAAGCGGCGGCGCATTTTTTCTCACCCAGATATTCGCCCCGGCCGTAACGGTTTTCCGCCGTGGCCCCGCAGTGGACTACGGCCCGCTTAGGCGCGGTCTCGTCAATTTCCACGCCCATGATTTCGGCAATGCTACCGGCGGTATCGGTGCCGCCCGGAGCGCAGGCGTTAACCGGCGCGTCCTGGTAAACAATCGCTTCAGCGTATTCACCGCAGCCCACGTAGCCGCACCCACCACAATTGGCGCCGGGCAGAATTTCCATGATGGCTTCAATCCGGGGATCGATTTCAACATGAAAAGCTTTGTTCGCCCAGCATAGAATATAAGAGAATATCAGCGCCAGTAACAGCAGGACACCACCTGCCAGACAAGTTGTGATCAGAGACATAATAAAGTTCCACTTTTTTCCGATGGTATGTTTATCGCTTATGAATCAAGTCGTTTCGCAGGGCCGCGGTTTTCAGCTGATAATCGTTCGGGTCCAGCCCGGCCGTCTCCACGGGAGCCGACTGGAGCGACTTTTTCAGCCCTGTGTCAACACCGGTAAAGCCCATGAAAGCCATGGCCAGAACGCCGGCCACAATCATGGTAATGGCGGCGCCACGCAAAGGTTCCGGCACATCACAGAAATCGAGATCTTCCCGGATACCCGCCATGATAACAATGGCGATGGTAAAACCGATGCCGCCGAAAACGGCCAGGGTCAGGGCCCGTCCCAGATCCCAGGCGTCGGCCGGGTTATCCACCGCCACGTGGCTCATAATGGTCAGGCAGGCGAACAGGATGGCGCAGTTGGTGGTAATCAGCGGCAGGTAAACCCCGAATGATTTATACAGTTCCGGAAAAAATTTACGGACATACATTTCCACAAACTGAACTGAAGAGGAAATGGCGAAAATATAGACCACATAGGAAAGAACCGTCAGGTCAATGTGGGCCGCCTGGTCGGCCGCCATGAAAAATCCTCCCGCCCAGGCTGTCAGGGGAGCCCCGGGAATCAGCACGAAGGTGGTCATCGCCCAGCTGATGAAGGCCGCGATGGTAATAACAAAAGTCACCGCGCAACCCATGCCGAAAGCCATTTCCACGTTGCGTGAGACTCCCACAAAGGGACAGATGCCGACGAAATAATAAAGCACAAAGTTGTTGATCAGCGCGGCGCTGACGGCAATCAGAAAGATATCAACAAGATAATTCATGACCGTTACCCCTGTCACCTGCTATGATTGGTTGTCTTTTTTAGTCTTGTAAGCGTTAATCTGGTTGACCAGCCCCAGCAACAGCCCCAGGGTAAAAAAGGCCCCCGGTGGCAGTGCCATGATAAGCCAGCCCGGCCAGGCCTCCGGCAGGACGGCCAGGTCGAAAAAGGTACCTGATCCCAGGATTTCCCGGACGGCGGCAATAGAGGCCAGGGCCAGGGCAAATCCAATGGACTGTCCGATGGCATCGGCCCCGGCGGTTACAACCTTCTGCTTGGAGCCGCACACTTCACAACGGCAGATAATAAGACAGTTGACAATAATCAGCGGAATATACGGCCCCAGGGTTTTGCTCATGGAATACATATAGGCCGCCAGAAAACGGTCCACAATAGTCACGAAAGTGGCGATGGTCAGAGTGAAAATAACGATCCGCAGGTGCGGTTTGAGCAGCCCGCGAATAAGGCTGACGACCACGTTGGCACAGAACAGCACAAACATGACCGCCCCGGCCATGGTCATGGCCGCCTTCATGTTGCCGGTTACCGCCAGCACCGGGCAAAGCCCCAGCAGTTGACGATAGACGGGATTTTCCGGGATAATGCCCTGGATAAATCTTTCCATCGGGGTAGGTGAGTCTGCCATGGTTCCTAACCTGTCCTTTCTGGTGGTTTATTCAGTTTTATCGCCTTGACCAGCCTGTTCCGTCAGTTCCGGTTTAAGGTCAGCCACGGTTTTATTGACAATGTTGCAAACCACCTGGGAAGAGACGGTGGCGCCGGTAATGGCGTCAACTTCATGGCGCTCATCCGCGCCGTCTTTAACAACTTTCAATTTGCTGTCGGTGGTTTGTCCGGCGAACTGAGCCCGCCAGTCCGGTTCCACGATTTTAGCTCCGAGTCCGGGCGTTTCCTTCTGGTCCAGCACGAATAAGCCGGTGATTTTCCCGGCCCGGGGGGATAAACCGATCAGCAGTTGTATCTCATCAGCGTATCCCTGACCGGTGGCTTTGGCCACCCAGCCTAATACCTTGTTATCCCGGGTGGCCTGGAAGACGCGGTAGGCTTTCTGGCGACCGTTTCCGCCTACCGTGATGCGCAATCTTTCCGACTGCAGGGACTCCCTGGATGCTGAATCCTGCTTGTCCCCGGCCGGGCCGAAAATCAGTTCCGGAATCTGCTGGCGGGTTTCATTAATTTTGTTTTCTTCAATGATCGGTGAAAAATTCAGGTGGACTCCGGCCAGGGCCGCGCCATAGAACATGGCCAGCACCAGCACCAGCCAGGCCTGCTTGAAGAAGTTGTTGCCTTTTTCCTTTGCCATTGTCCGCCGCCTTTCCTTATATCTGTTTACCCATGCCTCCGAATGGTCTGGGGATGGTCCATTTGTTGATCAACGGCGTCAGGGCGTTCATTAACAGCACCGCGAACATGACGCCCTCGGGATAGCCGCTGAATAGGCGCAACAGCATGATAATCGCCCCGACTCCAATGCCGAAGATCAGTTTGCCGCGGCTTGTCAGCGGACTGGTTACCGGGTCGGTGGCGATATAAAAAGCACCAAATAACAGAGCGCCGCCGAATAGGTGGTGCCAGACGCTCCAGTCGGAGGCGGCCCCGGTGACGTCAGCCAGCAGGCCCAGAATGACAGTAACGCCGATGATGCCGGCCGGGATTTCCCAGGAAGCCGTCCGGCGCAGGCAGAGGTAAATTCCGCCCAGGATACAGGCTATGGCGCTGACTTCTCCCAGGGAACCGTTGGTGGTGCCAACGATCAGGTTCCACAGAGAAGTGACCTGATCGGCCTGCTTGAACGCTGTCAGGGGGGTGGCCATGGTCATCACATCCACCCCGCTGCTGTCGGCCAGATAACCCGAGGCGGCCATGCTGCCGGCAAAGGAAATCATGACAAAGGCCCGTCCTACCATGGCCGGATTGAAAATATTCATGCCCAGACCGCCGAAAATTACTTTGCCAATACCGATGCCCACCACCGAGGCGATGACTCCCACGTACCAAGGGGCGGTTCCGGGCAAAGACAGGGCCAGGATAATGCCGGTGATGGCGGCTGATCCGTCAAAAATGGTTACTGGTTTGCGGCGCAGGGCGGTAAAGATGGCCTCGGCCGCCAGGCAACTGACCAGGCATATTGCCAGCTGAATCAGGGCGTATTTCCCAAACACGATGATGGAAACCAGCACCAGTGGAATCAGCGCGATCAAAACATCGGTCATCATCCGCCGGGTAGTGCAGGCCGTGTTTGAAAGGTGCGGCGAACTGACCGCCTGAAAGACCCGCTCCCCGGTCTGGCCGGGCGGGGTGGTTCCGGTTTCCTGCTGGGTTTCATTCATAATTTAAAATACCTTGCTTATATGTCTCCGGCAGCCTTGTAAGGCGGCCTTTTAAAATTTAAGCGTTTCTGGCCGTCGCCTGAGCTTTGCCCAGCCGGATCAGTTGCACCAGCGGCAGGCTGGCCGGACAGGTAAAAGCGCAACAGCCACATTCAATGCAGGCCATGATATGATAAGCTTCGGCCACGTCCGAGGCCTGGTTCCTGGCTGCCAGAGCCAGCTTGGTGGGAACCAGGTTCATGGGGCAGGCGTCCACGCAGCGGCCACACCGGATACAGGCTGTTTCAGCCGCTTTTTTGACATCGTTCCGGACAAGCACCGTGACGCCGCTGGTGCCTTTGGTGACCGGGAGATCGAGGTTGGTAAAGGCAAATCCCATCATGGGGCCGCCGGAAATTATCCGGACGGCGTCACTGGTCAGTCCGCCGCAATAATCGATCAGATGGCGATAAGGGGTTCCAATGGGGACGAACAGATTTTTGGGCTGGTGAACTCCGGCGCCGGTAACACAGATGACCCGATGGGTCAGGGGCCGGTTTTTCAGCACGGCGCTGGCCATGGCGCAGGCCGTACCGACATTGCTGACTACCACTCCCACATCAAGAGGCAGTTTGCCGGGGGGGACCTTGCGGCCGGTAACCGCCACGATCAAGTGTTTCTCACTGCCCTGGGGATATTTGGTATTTAATGAAACCACCTTGATGTCGGTACCCTGGGCGGCCCGGCTGACGCTTTCCAACGCCTGAGGTTTGTTGTCCTCAATGGCGATAACTATTTTTGTCGCCCCGGCGGCCCGGGCGGCGACCAGGGCCCCGGCCACCAGTGCCCGGGAAGCTTCCAGCATGATCCGGTAGTCTGCGGTCAGATAAGGCTCACATTCACAGCCGTTAACCAGCAGCAGATCCACCGGCTTTTCTTTATTGGGGGTCAGTTTGACGTGGGCCGGAAAAGCCGCGCCGCCCAGACCGACAATACCCGCTTCACTGATGGCATTAATAATGGACTGGGGCTCAATCCGGTTTATGGCGTCGGTGTCCCAGTCATCCGATGTTAATTCGGTGAATAAAGCCCGGCTGTTTTTATCATTGTCCCCGCCTTCGGCGTCAATGGGCAGGGCGGAAACGCGGCGGCCGGTCGGCAGGGTCACGTTGATTGATTTTTTAACCTTGCCATTCAGGGAGGCGTGGAGAGGTGCCGAAACAAAGCCTCCGGCCTGGCCGACCAGGTCGCCCGCCTGAACTTCAGTCCTGGTTTTGACTGCTGCCTGGCAGGGCGCGCCGATGTGCTGTGAAAGCGGCAGTACAACTGTTTCCGGGGCGGGCAGGACATCAATGGGGCTGCCCGCTGAAAACAGCTTCTGCTCCGGGGGATGAACACCCCGTGCAAAGGTGCCTTTCCCGCCTAATGCGGCTAATACAGATGACATGTTTATCTCCGTCAAATTTGACGGCTTCGCAAAAAGTTCACTAACCCTTAAGCATGTGCGGGTCGCGCTTCATCTCTTGAATTTTTATCACGCCATCGGCCTGACCGCGATCCTCAAGATTTCGCGCGCTCAGCTTGTCGCCTGATTTTGAACTTTTTACCCGGCCTTTAATTTTTCGATAATTGAGGACGTCAGCCCGGCTTCGAGAAATTCAGCCAGAGACTTTCAGGCTGCCGGTAATGATCACGGAGCGAACAAACAGGCTTTTCCGAGTCATAAAATTATTCAATTTCCATATTTAACCAGAAAAAGTCAATCTTTTTTTTCAGGTGGTTTTTTTTCTGAAAAAGAACCTGAATTTATCAATAACTGATTGAAGTTTATTGGTTAAACAGCTATGGTCGAAAAAATTCATGAAATATCCGGGTTAACCCGGATATTTCACGAGTTGATTTGGCCGCAGATGCAAGGCGCGGGACATGAAGCTGTAGTCAATCTACCGCGAATGTCCCGCAACACAGCAGCTGCGTCCAAGGTGACTCGCCCGAAGGGTGAAATTTTTCGACATAAAATTTGCAAAAAAGGCCTCATGTCGTACATGACAGTTTGCATTCTCAAAAAAGGTCCGAAATTCATTACAAAATGATGTATCTTATATGAAAAGTTATAAATATCGAAAAATTTCATGAAATATCCGGGTTAAAGGCTTTCCGGTGAAAAGGTCACTACCTCATTGATATCAGAGGCATCGCAAAAAAGCATGGCCAACCGGTCCATCCCCAGGGCGTTACCGGCCGCGGCCGGCATATCCGCGACGTCCAGCAGGAAATTATCCGGCAGGACAGGGACCTCCAGGCCGTTTTGCCGCATCCGGCGCTGTTCGCCCAGCAGGCGTTCCCGGTAAGCTTCGGATCCGGTCAATTCGGAAAAGCCGTTGGACAGTTCCAGGCCGGCGATATAAAGCTCAAACCGTTCCGCGACATCCTGGTGACCGGGTTTCAATCGGGCCAGTGCGGCCCCGGGGTCAGCGGGGTAATCATATAGAAACAGGGGCCGGCCCGGCCCGGCTGCCAGGGCCGGTTCAATGGTCAGCCCCATTACCTCGTCAAAAATTTTCCGGCGCAGGGCTTCTTCCAGGGAAATTTCAGCATAGCGGTCAAAGGCTTCGGCTACCCTGAGCCGGGGCCAGTCCGGGGACAAATCAATGGTTTCGCCCTGGTAGATCAGGTCAAAGGAGTTGTTCAGCCGGCCGGCCGCGAACCGGATCAAAGCTTCGGTTTCCCGCATGAGATCGGTATAATTGCTCCCGACCCGGTACCATTCCAGCAGGGTAAACTCCGGCAGGTGCCGGCGGCCTTGTTCGGCCCGGCGAAAGGCCTTGCATATCTGGAACAGACGGGGCCATTCTTTTGACAGCAGTCTTTTCATGCATATTTCCGGAGAAGGCTGCAGGTACCAGTCTTCGGATAACCGGGGCTCAATATTAGCTTCCGGCAGCAGGGCCGGCAGTCGGCAGGGGGTCTCGATTTCCAGGTATTGGTGACGGCTGAAAAAGTCCCGGACAGCGGCGGTCAGGCGGGCTCTGACCTGGAGATTGGTAAGTGATGGTGGCATCAGCCCGAATATTTCATAAAAATTTTCGACAAGGGTTGACGGCTTCGTAAAGGGTGGGTCGGGCGGTCAGACGCTTTTTTCCAGAAACTCATCCTGGGGACGGTTTTGCAGAAATGTTTTTAAGTACCGGCCGGCTTCCGCCTCGTCATACCATTGTTGTCCGGTCCGGCGGCAATGATCGCAGGCATGAAGGGGAATATGCACGGCCAGCACTCGTCCGCCGCGGTCGGACGATGAGTCAATCCGCAGGGCGCCGCCGCATTCTTCGCAGATCCGGACGGTTTCTTTCTGGGTTTCATAAATGCCGTCTGTATCATAAAATATCCGGTTGGTTCTCTCCTCGAATTCACCGGCCTTCTGCTGACGCTGGCGGGTTAATTCATGGCGCTGATGCCATATTTTCAGGGCGGTTTCCCCGATTTTCTCGACCTGCCTGGTGACGGCCTCGGTCTGTTGAACTTTTTCCGGACTGTAGCCCGGCTCGGTGATTTTGCTGTAATCCAGGCCGGCCATGGCCAGAATTATCCCGATGTTGACATAGGGCAAGGCTCCTTCAATGGAGTAGCCCCCCTCCAGAACGGCAATGTCCGGCTGCAGCAACTCGGTCAGCCGGGCGTAGCCCTGGGCGGAAAAAAGCATGTCCGTCAGGGGATCGGTATAATGATTGTCCTGGCCGGCGGAGTTGATGACCAGGTCCGGCTTGAATTCGTCCAGTACCGGCAAAACCACGGTTTCAAGGATATGGAGAAAACCTTTCGCGGATGTCCGGGGTGGCAGGGGGATATTGAGGGTGCGGCCGGCGGCGTTGGGGCCGCCCATTTCTTCGGGAAAACCGGAACCGGGGTAGAGCGTCCGGCCGTCCTGATGCAGGGAGACAAAGAGGGTGTCCGGGTCGTGCCAGTAAATATCCTGGGTGCCGTCACCATGGTGACAGTCGGTATCGATAATGGCCACCCGGCCGACATTATAGGCCTGGCGCAGATAATCGATCATGATGGCTTCGATGTTGACGTTGCAGAAGCCCCGGGCGCCGTGAATAACTCGCTTGGCATGGTGTCCGGGCGGGCGGACCAGGGCGAAACCGTTCTTAACCTCTTTTTCCATAACCGCCGTGCCGATGCGCTTGGCGCTGCCGGCGCTGATAAAATGGGATTCGGTCATGACCGAGGCCACGTCCGGAACGCAGAAATGAGTCCGTTTGACGTCTTCTTCGTTAACCAGCTCGGATTTGAATTCGGTCAGCCCTTCAATATCGAACAGTCCTTCTTCCAGGGCCTGGTCCTGGGTGTAGAGCAAACGCTCCTCGCGTTCCGGGTGGGTCGGATCGATAGCCCAGTCAAAGGCGGGAAAAAAAATCAGGCCGGTTTTGTGTTTCGCCCGCAAAGTCATTATTCTGCCTCCGGGTAGCAGGATGTTTCATCATTGAGTTTGTCGCAAATAACCTGGTAGCCGTGAATCAGTCCGGGTTTAACCTGAACCTTGATGCGGATATAACGGCCGGCCGCCGAAAAGCCGCGGACCATGTTGAACTGCTGATTTTCCAGGACTTCCAGCTCCAGATCATCAGTCGAAGCTCCGCGTTTCCGGGCCTTGTGTTTGAGCAGTTCCAGGGCTTTTGCTTCAGCGTCTGCCCGGGTAAAGGAACTGCTGATCTTTTTGGAATAGCCTTCTTCCGGGGCGGCCATAATGCCCTGCTGCGTGTCGGCGAACAGGGAGACATCGCAGGTGGTCCGGGCGAAAGCCGCGCCCAGGGCGTTGGCCACGCTCCAGCGGGGCACGGTGGCGGTTTTAAGGCCGGAAGCCTGTTCTATGCCCTTGGCGAAATTATCGGCCGGTCCGCCCAGGACCAGAATTCGGGTCGGTCTGACCTGGTCGCCTTCCCAGTACTCATGAACCGTGTAAACCGGCTTGCTGTTAATGTCGTCAACCAGGGTTTGAGCATGGCCGACCACGGCCTGGCAGAATTGTTCATAAATCAGGCGGGCGGTGTCTTCCAGAGAGCGACCCAGGGCGTCCGCCAGCGTTTGGATGCCGGAAGCGGCTTTTTCCCGGCTGCCTTCGGTCAAGATGTCCAGTACCCGCAGGGCGTCGGTTGGCGTGGGCACCGGCCCGCCAAAAGCCATGGCACTGCCGAGTCGTTCCGGACCGAGCTTGAGCCGGCCGTCAACAATGGTGACGGCGCTGTCACCGCCCAGTCCCACGGACCGGGTTTTCAACGCCCGGATCAGGGTTTTGTAACCGGCTATGTCGATTCCAACCGGTTCCAGCACCGGCACCCGGTTGAGGATGACGGCCATGTCGGTGGTGGTGCCTCCGATATCCAGGGCCAGCACTTCTTCATCGGCGTTGGTAAAGGGAATGGCGCCCATGACACTGGCCGCCGGTCCGGACAGGATCGTCTGGCCGGGATAGCGGATGGAAGCCGGAAAACTCATGGTGCCGCCGTCAGCCTTCAAAATATGTATCGGCACCTGTAAGCCGTGCTTTTCCAGCATATGCTGAATGGCTTCGAAAAATTTTTTGTGAATCGGGTAAACCGAGGCGTTCAAATAGGTGGTGGCGATGCGCCGGGGGAAATTGAGGCTACCCGACAGCCAGTGGCCCAGAAAAACCTTGCGGAAACCTTTTTTTTTAAGTGTTTCCCGCACGGCCTGCTCATGAACCGGGTTGCGGGCGGAAAATTTGCCGGCCACTCCGACATGCCGAAGGCCGGCTTTTTTGAGTTTCTTGACGATCTTTTTCAGCCCGTCATAATCGATCGGTTCCACTTCCCGGCCGCGATGATCCAGGGCGCCGCCCAGGGTATAATAATGCTCATGGGTCCGAAACAGTTCCGGGTCGATACCGGGGCCGCTCAGCACTATCATGCCGAAGTCAGGAGTACCGCCCTGAACAATGAAGTTGGTGGTGAGGGTGGTGCTTAACACGATCCGATCGATGGATTCCGGTTTGATGCCCCGGGATATTTCTTCAATGCCGGTCAAAACGGTATGAAAAAGATCGGACTCATCCGTGGCCACCTTGGTTTCTTTTAACAGCCCGTTTTTATCCAGCAGAACAATATCGGTATGGGTACCGCCGACGTCCAGTCCGATGATCATACGCCCTGTTCCTTTGAAGGGTTATCATTAAAAATACAGGCCGGGCAGCTGGCGGCCTTTTCCACGGAATAACGGTTGACCGTTTTCCAAAGGCATTTGAAGAAGCCATCATTAAGAAAAAACACTGACAAAAAATAACTATAATAGAATTAAGTGGAGAAATGCAAATTAAAAATCATGATTGGTCCGGAAGCTTCAGGCCGGGTGGTGCGGTCTGGCTGCTTTGGCCCTGGCCGGCTGGGCGGCGGCCGACACGTCGTTATGCTCGGATTAAGAGGTATTAACAATCACAATCTCAGAAGAAAACGACTGCCGCCAGTTCTCCCTACCCCGGGTATTTCCTTTCTCCGGATTTATGATGAATTTATGATTGTTATTTTAAGTCGGCTATGCTTATATTGATAATGGTCGCCGACCGTGGCCTGTAGGCGTTTAATGCGGGCAGGCAGCCGTTTCCGCAGGCAAATTTCAATAACATTATCAGCCGGCCGGGTTAGCTTGTCAAAGGAGATAGGCGTTCCGGGACAGCCCGGCCGGTACCGATCAGTCGAGGATGAGGTGAATTTTTTTAAGTATCACGGACTGGGCAATGACTACCTGGTCATAGATCCGGCTGATATAGATCCGGCTGACATAGATACGGCTGTTACGGGTGAAGGTCCGGCGGCGGAACTGGCCGGGGATTCAGCCGGGGGCCTGACCAAAGAAATGATCAGGGCCCTTTGCCATCGCCATTACGGTCTGGGATCGGACGGCATTTTGCTGGGACCGCGGCCGACCGCGGACGGTTTCGGTGTTCGCATCTTCAATCCCGACGGCAGTGAGGCTGAAAAAAGCGGTAACGGCCTGCGGATATTCGCCCGCTATCTCTGGGACACCCGGCGGGTTGACGAAGCGCCTTTTACGATGAATACCCTGGGAGGAAAGGTTAACGCCCGGGTGTTGGATAAGGGGCGGCTGGTAGAGGTGGACATGGGCCGGGTTGATTTCGAGGCCGCCCGGATTCCGGTGGCGGGGCTGACCGGACCGGTGGTAAACCTGGTAAAAATCGTGGCCGGCCGCCGGATCACGTACTGCGCCGCCACGGTGGGCAATCCCCATTGCCTGGTGCTGTGTGACGACATTTCCCGTGAGCTGGCCGAGGATCTGGGTCCGATTCTGGAAATCGACCCGGCCTTTCCCAACCGGGCTAACGTGCAGTTCATGAAGGTTATCGACCGGGCCACCGTGGCCATTGAGATATGGGAACGGGGCGCCGGTTATACCCTGGCTTGCGGCAGCGCCGCCAGCGTCGCCGCTGCCACCGCCCGGCGGCTGGATAAATGCGATTCAAAAATCGCGGTAATGATGCCGGGCGGTCGTCTGGACATGATGGTTAAGGACGATTATTCCGTCCGGCTGACCGGCCCGGTAGTGAAAATAGCCGCGGGTCACGTCTGCCGGTCCTTGTTTGAAAGTTTCTCAGCGCAACCGGGAGTGTAAAAAAAAATGGGAAAAACAATCGCTCAGAAAATATTTGACGCCCACCTGGTGGACAGCCCGGCCGGCGAGGTGCGGGTGATCCGGCTGGACAAGGTTTTTTGTCATGAAATCACCACGCCGGTGGCCATCTGCGACCTCATGGACCGGGGCAAGGACCGGGTCTTTGATACCGACCGCATCAAGGCCGTCATTGATCACGTCACCCCGGCCAAGGATTCCAAGACGGCCGGGCAGGGCAAGATTCTCCGGGACTGGGCCCGGCGCCATCAGATCCGGGATTTCTTCGACATCGGCCGCAACGGCGTCTGTCATGCCCTTTTCCCGGAGCAGGGTTTTGTCCGGCCGGGGGAAACCATTATCATGGGCGATTCCCATACCTGCACCCACGGCGCCTTCGGGGCCTTTGCCGCCGGAGTCGGCACCACCGACCTGGAGGTGGGTATCCTCAAGGGCGTTTGCGCCCTGGAGTATCCCCGGACCATTCGGTACGAATTGACCGGGGATCTGCCGGCGGGTGTTTACGCCAAGGACGTCATCCTGGCCGTCGTGGCCGAACTGGGCGTCAACGGCGCCACCAACCGGGTTATTGAATTCACCGGAGAAACCGTGGCGGCCATGACCATGGATTCCCGCATGACCCTCTGCAACATGGCCATCGAAGCCGGAGCCACCTGCGGCATCTGTTATCCGGACATGACCACGGTGGAATACCTGTGGCCCTTTATCAGGGACGAACACGATTCCAGAAAAGCCGCCCTGGCAAAGTTCCGGGAACTGGTCTCCGATGTTGACGCCGATTATGACAAGACGCGCCGGATGGATGTGTCCGGGTTATCCCCCCGGATCACTTATGATTACAAGCCGGACTGCGTCCGGCCGGTCAGCGAGATGGCCGGCCGGCCCATAGATCAGGTTTATATCGGCTCCTGCACCAACGGCCGCCTGGAAGATCTGCGGGAAGCCGCCCGGGTCCTGGAGGGGAATACCATCAGCGATTCCGTCCGGGGCATAGTCTCCCCGGCCACGCCCGATGTTTACAAGCAGGCCCTGCAAGAAGGCCTTATCCGGATTTTCATGGAGGCCGGCTTCTGCGTTACCAATCCCACCTGCGGAGCTTGCCTGGGAATGAGCAATGGCGTCCTGGCCGAAGGCGAGGTGTGCGTTTCCACCACCAATCGGAACTTTAACGGCCGCATGGGTAAAGGCGGCCTGGTGCATCTGGCCAGTCCGGCCACTGCCGCTGCCAGCGCCCTGGCGGGTAGTATAGAAAATTCAAATATTTATCAAAAAGGACAAGCAGCATGAAAACATTCGGCGGCCGGGTATTGTTTCTGGACCGGGACGATATCAATACCGATGAAATCATCCCGGCCCGATACCTGACGGAAGTATCCAAGCAGGCCCTGGCGCCTCATCTGATGGAAGATCTGGCCCTGGAAGGTTTTGATCCGGCCCTGGATATCGCCGGTCGGAGGGCCATTGTTACCCGGGCAAACTTCGGCTGCGGCTCTTCCCGGGAGCACGCCGCCTGGGCCCTGGAGGTGAACGACATCAACCTGGTGGTGGCGGAAAGTTTTTCCCGGATTTTCCGGCAGAACCTGTTCAACTGCGGTATGCTGGCGGTGCGGCTGGAGCCGGAAACGGTCACAGAGCTGTTTGAGAAGTTTGCCGGACGGGATACCACGGTTGAGGTTGACCGGGATCGGTCGGTCCTGCTTTTTGCCGCCGGCGACAGCAGCCGGGAGGCCGCTTTTTCATTGTCGTCCTTTGATCGGGACCTGATTGACGCCGGTGGCTGGGTGGAATATGCCGATGCCCGTTATTGATTATCAGAAAAGATCAAACAGCCGGAAGACCGCGGAGTTTTTTTAGAAAATATTCGGGTTAAGGAGGGGGAATGCGACTTTTAACCATGCCGAAAGTTATTTTTTGTTGCCTGCTGGCCATCCTGGCCGGGCTTGCCGCCGGCGCGGCCGCCCAGGAGGATAAGCAGACCTGGAAGGTCGGTACCCTTACCCCCAAGGGGGTGGGCTGGGCCAAGCAGTTTGAACAGATCATGCTGCCGGCCATTCATGAAGCCACCGATGATACCCTTGATGTCCGGGTTTACTGGGGCGGCATCATGGGGGATGACGGTGATATTATCTCCAAGATGCGGGCCGGTCAATTGCAGGCGGCCGGCATTACCGGCCAGGGGGCTGTTATCGCCTGCCCGGAATTTGCCGTGGTGGAGCTGCCTTTTTTGTTTGATAGTTACGCTGAGGTGGATTATATCCGGGAAAAAATGTGGCCCACTTTTGACCGGCTGATGCGGAAGCGTGGTTTTAAGTTACTGCTCTGGCTGGATCAGGATTTTGATCAGATTTATTCACGGAAATACAGTTTCCGGGAGATGGAGCATTTTGAAAAAGCCCGGTTCATGAGCTGGTACGGCGTTATGGAAGAGGATCTGCTGAAAAGCCTGGGGAGCAGTCCCATTCCGGTTGATATCCCGGAACTGGTCCCGTCACTGCGGCAGGGCGTGGCTGATTCTTTGATCGCGCCGGCTTTATGGATGATCGCCACCCAGCTTTACCCCTCCGTCGAGTACATGGTGCCGCTTAGAATCCGTTATTCGCCGGCGGTGGTGATCTGCACCTTGGAGGCCTGGAACGCTCTTTCCGAGGAAAGCCGGCGGGGCATGACCGAAGTGGTTCCGGATGTAACCAGGCGTTTTACCGCTGCCACCCGGCGGGATAACAAGAAAGCCATTAACGCCCTGGTTGATTATGGTATTGAAAAGGTGGAACTGCCGCCGGAAAATGTCGCCCGGATGAAGAAAAAGGCCAAGGTGGTCTGGGATGATCAGACCGGACAATTGTATCCGGATTCTTTGCTGGAGGAAGTTCTTGATCACCTGGCCGAGTTCAGGGAGAAGAAGCAGTGAATGACGTCACGCGCCGGATCGGAGCCGGCCTGGTCAGGGGCCACCACCTGTTGATTCGCCTGGAAAAAGGCGCCCTCTGCCTGCTTTTGTTTTCCATGATCGGGTTGTCCTTTTCCCAGGTTATCATGCGTAATCTGTTTTCCTGCGGTTTTATCTGGGCCGGTGAGATCCTGCGGGCGGAAGTCATCTGGATCGCCTTTATCGGGGCGGCCCTGGCCACCGAGCAGAACGGGCATATCCGGATTGATATCATTTCCCGGCTGCTTAAAAGCCAGTCCGCTCAACGCGCGGTCACTTTTTTGACCAGTCTGTTTACCGCCTCCGTCAGCGTGCTGCTGTTCGTGGCCGCCGTCAAGTATATCGGCCTGGTAAAACCCCATTCCGGGGCCTCGGCTTTTTTCGCTCTTCCGGATTGGTGGCTCCGCCTGATCATCCCTTATTCTTTTGCCGCCATGGCCATTCGCTGTGGCGGGGCGGCGTTTCGCGCCTGGCAGCCGCGCTCCGATGGACTTGTGAAAACCCCTTAACCCCCATATCCCGAATATTTCAGAAAATATTCGGGATAGCCGATCGCCTATGGATGTGCTGATCGCAACCGGCCTGATTTTTATTTTTGTGGCCGCCATCGTGCTGGGTGCTCCCCTGTTCGCCATTATCGGCGGCGGCACCGTGCTGTTGTTCAGGCTGGTCGCGGACCAGGGCCTGGCGGTGCCGGTCATTGAGATGTGGCGACTGGCCAACGCCCCGGGCTTCGTGGCCATCCCCCTGTTTATCTTCGCCGGCTATCTTTTTGCCGAGAGTAACGCCTCGACGCGGCTGATACGCTTTTCCGACGCCCTGGTCGGCTGGCTGCCCGGCGGCCTGACCATAGTTACCGTGGTTGTTTGCACGGTGTTCACGGCCGTTACCGGGGCCAGCGGCATCACCATCATCGCCTGCGGCGGCATTCTTCTGCCGGCCCTGATTTCCAGCCGTTACGACAAGTCTTTTTCCCTGGGCCTGATCACGGCCTCGGGCAGTTCCGGAGTTCTGTTCCTGCCCAGCCTGCCCATCCTTATTTACGGCATGGTGGCCGGGGTGGATATTACCATGCTGTTTATCGCCGGCATCGTGCCCGGTCTGCTGATCGTGCTGCTTTTGTCCGGATACGGCGTGATCTACGGCGTTCGGCACCGGGCCACGGTGACACCTTTTTCCCTCAAGCGCTTGGGAACCAGTCTCTGGGAAACCAAATGGATCATGCCCCTGCCGGTCATCGTGGTCGGCGGCATTTACACCGGCTGGATCACCGTGGGAGAGGCCGCTTCGGTGACGGCGGTCTACGCCCTGCTGACTGAATGCCTGATATACCGGGAGATATCTCCGGCCCGGCTGATCACCATCGCCATCAACAGCATGATCATGGTCAGCGCTATTCTGATCGTGATCGCGGTGGCCCTGGGGCTGACCAATTTCCTGGTGGATATGCGGGTGCCCCAGTCGCTGATGGCTTTCATCGCCGAGCACATCCACAGTAAAATCGTCTTTCTGCTCCTGTTGAACGTGTTTTTGCTGATTGTGGGCTGTTTGATGGATATCTTTTCCGCCATTGTCATCGTGGTGCCGCTGATCGCGCCGGCCGCGGTCCAGTTCGGTATTGATCCGGTGCATCTCGGAATCATTTTTCTGGCCAACCTGGAGATCGGCTACCTGACCCCGCCGGTGGGAGTTAATCTCTTTATTGCCAGCCTGAGGTTTGACACCACTATTCTGAAATTGTACGGGGTGGTGCTGCCGTTTCTGCTGCTGTTGGTGCTGGCTCTTCTTCTGATCAGTTACGTGCCGGAAATCTCCTTATGGCTGGTGGAATTGTCAGGCAAGCGGACACCGATTCTGCAGATATAATACAAGGAGGAGTCGTCCCGGAACGCGGCGTTTATCATGCCTGAAGCCATAAATTGTAGCCATAAATTGTTTGTCTGGTTTTGATTTTATGGTATTATAAATAAACTTATTAAATCAGCCGGGGGGAGGTATGAATTTATCACGCGGCATTTGGGAGACAAGGGGCATGCTCCTGTTGTTTCTGGCCTGCCTGACTGTTTCCGGTTGTTCTGCCATCAATAAACTGCAGACCGACCTGGTGATTGCGCCCATGGTTTCGGAGATGGTGAGTAAGGCCAGTGATGCCGAAAATCTGCGGGTGATCAAGGAAGGCATGTCGGCCAATATCATGATGATGACCGCCCTGGCCAAGATTTCCCCGACCAACCGCCGCCTTCTGAAAGACTGCGCTTTTCTTTATTGCTCCTACGGCATGATGGTGGAGAATGAAGAACCGGATTTCGCGGCTGAGTTGTATGCCCTGGGCAAGGATTACGGTATGGCCGCCCTGAAGACCAATGGTAAATTCGAAAAGGGACTGGAACAGGGCCTCCCTCTGCGGGAGCTGGTGGATGAGCTGGACGACAAATACGCGCAAGCCCTGTGCTGGACCGGCATGTGTACCGGATTGTGGATTTTGCGGAACATGGATGACGCGGCCGCCCTGGTGCGGCTGGCCGACGCCCTGGCCCTGATCGAGCGCTCCGTTGAACTGGATGAAGACTATTTTTACGGGGTGGGCAAAACCTTCCTGGGGGCTTATTACGCTCTGGTTCCCGAATTCTTCGGGACCGGTGGCGGACCCGAGGCATCCCGGAAAATGTTCGCCGAAGCCCGGGCGGTGACCGACGATAAGCTGCTGCTGGTGGATGTTTACGAAGCCCGCTTCCTGCTGTCCCAGCTTAAGGACCGCCATGGTTACGTCGAAACCCTGGAGCGGGTCCTGGAGTCGGATCCGGATATCCTGGAAGGCGGCCGGGCCTTCACTGCCATGGCCAAAGTCAAGGCCAGATACTTTCTGGATCACATGGAAGAATACTTTTAATCCGGCCCGGTCTCTTTTTTTACCCTCTTATCAGAAATTTTCTTGTGCTTTTCACCGGGAACATGATATAAAAAATATTTTATGGTGGGTGTAGCTCAGTTGGTAGAGCATCAGGTTGTGGCCCTGAGGGCCGTGGGTTCAAGTCCCATCACTCACCCCATCCGATATTGCCTGGCGCGGTCGCCTTCTGCCGCGCCGGTCCCCTCTCTCCGCGCCCGTAGCTCAGCTGGATAGAGCGCCGGACTTCGAATCCGTAGGCC
>JBKHHL010000168.1:0-5322 GCA_046539175.1 Desulfosudaceae bacterium | reverse complement strand
CGCTGCAACGAAGCCGGCCGCCATGCGGCAATTGGACTTTTTACGAAGCCATCATGAATGAATATGGAATTAAGGAGAGGACCATGAAAAAAGCGGGCCTGACCATCATTACCACCATTATCATCGGCTGCTTGATCATTGCCGGATGCGCGCCTGAAACCGACCGGGACAAAACCACCGCCGAAAACGGATCAGCGACGCCCGAGGCCTCCGCCCCCTACCGGGCGCCCCTGGCCGAATCCGGGCCGCCGGCCGACCTTGAATGGCTGACCAATGACAACGACCCCCTGTTCGCCTCACCGCGAGCCGAACAAGGCGGTCGGCTGAACCTTTCTTTGATGAGCTTTCCCATGACCTTCCGGGTGGTCGGTCCGGACTCCAACGGCAGTTTTCGCAGCGCCATCCTGGGCAACCAGATGGAACTGATCTCGATCCATCCCAACACTGAAAACATTATCCCGGAAATCGCTACCCACTGGGCCTTCGGGGACGATCACCAGACCATGTATTTCAAACTCAACCCCGAAGCCCGCTGGTCGGACGGCCACCCGGTGACCGCCCATGATTTCGCCTATACCCTGGAGTTCATGCGCTCGCCTCATATCATCGCGCCCTGGTACAACGACTACTACACCAATGAAATTGAGCGGGTCATTGTCTACGATCACCAGACCCTGGCGGTGGTTTCCACCAAACCCCAGCCGGATCTTCATCTTAAACTGTCGCTGCGGCCCATCCCCAGCCATTTTTACGGTGAATTGGACGAATCTTTCGTGCAGAAATTTAACTGGAAACTGGCCCCCAACACCGGTCCTTACCAGATCACCGATTTTAAAAAGGGCAAATATATTGAGTTTTCCCGGAAGCCGGACTGGTGGGCCCGGGATCTGCGCTATTTTAAAAACCGGTTCAACGTGGATCAGGTTAAATATACCGTCATCCGGGATTTTGACATGAACTGGGAGCATTTCAAAAAATCCCGGGTGGACGTGTTTGACATTACCATGCCCAAATTCTGGCATAGCAAAAGCGAAACTCCGGTGGTTGAAAACGGTTATGTTAATAAAATTTGTTTTTACAACAACACCCAGCGGTCCGCCCAGGGACTGTGGCTCAACCTGGATAAGCCGATTTTCGCCGACCGGCGCGTCCGGTACGCCTTTGCCCATGCCATGAACATTGACCGGGTCATCGACAAGGTCCTGCGGGGAGATTACTACCGGCTGGAGCACGGCTTCGTGGGCTACGGAGATTACACCCATCCCGACATTTCCGCCCGGCGCTATGACCTGGACAAGGTAGCCGACTACATGCGGGAGGCCGGTTTTCACCGCGGTTCGGACGGTATTTGGGAAAAAGACGGCCTGCGGTTTTCGGTCGACGTTACCTATGGCTTTGAAGGTCATACCGACCGGCTGGTGGTCTTGAAGGAAGAAGCCCGCCGGGCCGGCATTGAGCTGAACCTCCGGAAACTTGACCCTTCAGCAGCTTTTAAACAAATGCTGGAAAAAAAGCACGACGTGGCCTGGATGGGCTGGAGTACCTCCCTGCGACCTCAGTACTGGGAGCACTTTCACTCCACCAACGCCCATAAACCCCAGACCAACAATATCACCAATACCGACGATACGGTTATGGACGAACTGATCACGGACTATCGCGACAGCCTGGACGAAAAAAAACGCGCCCGACTGTCCCGGCGGATTCAGGCCAGAATTCACGAAATCGGCTGCTATGTGCCCACCTTCCTGGTACCTTACGTGCGCCAGGCCTGCTGGCGCTGGTGGCGACTGCCTGAAACTCCCGGCACCCGGCATACCTCCGACCTGTTTGAGCCGTTTGACTCTACCACCGGCGGATTGTTCTGGTTTGACCAGGAAAGACATGACCAAACCCGGCAGGCCATGCGGCAGGACATCCCCCTGGAACCGACCACCATTATCGACCAAACCTATTTTGAAGCCGACCTGTAATATCATGACAGCAACCCACCCATCTTTGCTAACCGTGGAAGGGCTGACCGCTTCCTTTGCCACCGACGAAGGCCGCTTGAGAGCGGTGGACGAGATCGCCTTCCAGGTTGACCGGGGAGAAGTGCTGGGGCTGGTGGGTGAATCCGGCTGCGGCAAAAGCGTTACCGCCCTGTCGCTCATGCGCCTGCTGCCCAAACCGGCCGGCCGCATCGAAAGCGGGCGCGTTTTATTCGACGGTACCGACCTGACCGGCCTGCCCGCCGCGGCCATGCGTCATCTTCGCGGCCGCCGGCTGGCCATGATTTTCCAGGAACCCATGTCCGCCCTGAACCCGGTCCATTCGGTAGGCAAGCAGCTCCGGGAAGTGTTCCGGATTCAGACCGGGCAGACCAACCAAAAAACAGCCGACGACAAGGCCATCGCCCTCTTGCGAAAAGTCGGCATCCCTGACCCCCGGCGGAGGCTGCAGGAATTTCCTCACCAGATATCCGGGGGAACCCGTCAGCGGATCATGATAGCCATGGCCCTGGCCGGCAGCCCGGACCTGCTCATTGCTGATGAGCCGACCACCGCCCTGGACGTCACCATCCAGGCCCAGATCCTGGATCTGATCAAAAACATGCAGCAAGATCTGGGCATGGCCGTTATTCTGATCACTCATGATCTGGGCGTTATCGCCGAGACCTGCGACCGGGTCAGCGTCATGTACGCCGGAAAAATAGTGGAAACCGCCCCGGTCAGAATTCTCTTTCAAGCCCCGGCCCACCCCTATACCCGGGGGTTGCTGGACTCCATGCCCCGCCTGGAAAACCGGCGCAAGAGCCGCCTGAACGTCATTGCCGGCATGGTGCCGTCGCTGAACGAACTGCCGGAGGGCTGCCGTTTTCAAAACCGCTGCCGGCGGGTCCGTGATATCTGCCGGCGGGCGGAACCGCCCTTGATCAGTATCGCTGAAAATCATACCGCCGCCTGCCACTTCGTCGACCGGGGAGATCTCTGATGAGTACTGACCAGCCTTTACTGATAGTGGACGGCCTGAAAAAACACTTTCCCATCCATGGTGGCATATTGCTGCGCCGGGTGGGCTCGGTCTACGCGGTCGATGGGGTTTCCTTTACCATTCCCGCCGGCCGCACCCTGGGATTGGTGGGAGAATCCGGTTGCGGCAAAACCACGGTGGGCCAATGTATTCTGCGATTATATCCGCCCACGGCCGGTGCCATCCACTTTGACGGCCGGGATCTGGCCCGGCTCAACCGGAGGGAGCTGCGCCGGATCCGTAAAAAAATACAGGTCATTTTTCAGGACCCCTTTGAATCGTTAAACCCGCGCCACACCGTGGAATATATTCTGGAGGAACCGTTCCGGATTCATGGTCTGGGCGACCGGGCGGAACGGCGACGACAGATTTTGCATCTTCTGGACCGGGTCGGGTTGCCTAAAAACGCGGCCGGCCGTTTCCCCCACGAATTCAGCGGCGGCCAGCGACAGCGGGTGGGCATCGCCCGGGCCATTGCCCTGTCACCCCGGCTGATCGTGTGCGACGAACCGGTCTCGGCCCTGGATGTCTCCATCCAATCCCAGATCCTCAATCTTCTGCTGGAGTTGCAGGAAGAAATGGGGTTTGCCTATCTCTTCATCGCCCATGACCTGGCCGTGGTCAAACACATCTCCGACATGGTGGCGGTAATGTACCTGGGAAAAATAGTGGAACTGACCGACGCCGACACCATCTATCTGAGACCCCGACATCCTTACACCCGGGCCTTGATTGCCGCCATCCCCGTGCCTGATCCGACCGCGCCCCGCCGGGACAAGCATATCGCCGGCGACGTACCCTCCCCGGCTGATCCCCCGCCGGGCTGCCGTTTTCATACCCGCTGCCCGCACAAGATCGAACTTTGCGCTACGAAAGAGCCCCGATTAAGCCCCGTTAAAGGAACAAATAACGAAGAGCATTTGGTGGCCTGCCACCGGGCCGAAGAACTGGCCTGAGACGGGTCGGGCAGCGACCCCGTACCCCCGTAAATGAAAGCGAATCAGCCGGACCTGGACTTATTGGCCCCTTCCAGGGCCTGGTCAAGATCGTCCATAATGTCCTGAGCGTTCTCAATGCCCACCGCGAACCGGATCAAGCCATCCTTGATGCCCAGGGCTTCCCGTTCGGCCTTGGTCTTGTCATAATAACTGACCGTGGCCGGATGGGTGATCAGGGATTCCACTCCACCCAGGCTGGGACCGATGCTGGCAATGGTCAGCCGGCTCAAAAAATCGAGCACATAGGCCTTGTCATCAATCACTTCAAAGGTAACTACCGCTCCAAAGCCCTTCATCTGGCGCGCGGCCACGTCATGGTGCTGATGACT
Organism: Desulfosudaceae bacterium; assembly: GCA_046539175.1. Lineage (GTDB taxonomy): Bacteria > Desulfobacterota > Desulfobacteria > Desulfobacterales > Desulfosudaceae > CAYTQK01. Next base: position 983 of record JBKHHL010000168.1, on the reverse strand, counting down.
GGGCAGGCCGGGATAGTAGACCCGCTTTACGCTGGGATGCTTTTCCAGATAACCGGCCACGGCCTGACCGTTCTCGTTCAGACGCTGCATGCGGATTTCAAAAGTTTTCAAGCCCCGGATCAGCAGGTAGGAAGAGTTGGGATCAATTACGCCGCCGGAAATTTTCAAAAATTCACGGATCGGATCGGTCAGCTCTTTTCTGCCCAGGACCACCCCGCTCAACAGGTCGTTGTGACCACCGAGATACTTAGTGGCGCTGTGTATGACCAGGTCGACTCCGAAATCCAGGGGTCTCTGATTGTACGGCGTGGCAAAGGTGCTGTCCGATATAATCATGATGCCCCGGGGCTTGAAAATGGCCGTTAACCGTTCCAGATCCATGATATTCAGATAGGGGTTGGTGGGTGATTCGGAAAAGAAAACCCTGGTGTTGGGCTGGATGGCCTTTTCCATGGCCTCATAATCACACATCTTGACGACGGTACACTCAATATTGAAGCGGCCCAGGCGGGTCTGGCAGAACTCCAGGGTTCGCCGGTAAGCGTCATCGGTGATAATGATATGATCTCCGGACTTGAGCAGGGCGAACAGGGTGGTGGTGATGGCGCTCATCCCTGAAGAAAACAGAATGGAATCCTCGGCCTCTTCCAGAGAGGCCAGTTTTTTCTCCGCGGCCAGTTCGGTGGGATGACCGTAACGGCCGTACTCAAAGCGGCCGATGGCGCCTTCGGCCAGCTGCTTGATTTCATCCACGTTTCTGAAAATAAAGGTGGAGGTCTGCACAATCGGGGTCGTTACCGCGCCGTACTCGTTATAACGGACCTCGCCGGCGTGAACCGAGCGGGTTGAAAGGCCCTGTATCTTCTTATTGTCCATTGCTCAACATCTCCTCTTTACCACTTTATCCGGATATTTCACTCACTTAAGCATGACGGCTTCGTAAAAAGTCGGGATTTCCCTTATTGCGTCACCCCGGCGGAGGC
>JBKHHL010000167.1:0-5346 GCA_046539175.1 Desulfosudaceae bacterium | reverse complement strand
CCAACACCTTTGTCCTGCCGACCCACCAGGTCAACGCCCTGATCATGCGTCCCGGCGGTTACCGCACCATTGATTACGCCAAAGCCGGCCTGGGCATGACGGTATTATTTCTGGTGGTCGAGCTGACGGTCCTCTATTTTTTCTATGGAATTTGACCCCGGACGATAAAATATGATAATCAGAAAAAAATATCCTCCATAAAGAACTTGTAAAAATGAAAATCAGTGTCCGTAAGCAGATATCCATCGCCTTTATCACCCTGATCCTGCTGGGAGCCATAAACTGGCTTATCAACGACTATAGAAACCATGTCCTGAACCTGAAATTCAATATCATTACGGAAAAAAATCATCTCTTAAACACCACTCTGGAAGCCCGGCGGTATGAAAAAAATTTTTTTCTGTATTATAATTACAAGGATATTGAGGAAGCCATCTCCTATGCCGAAGAAGCCCGGGAGCAACTTTCCGGAATAATCAAAAACTATGAGGACTATACCTCCAGCCAGAATCTTTACGCTTACCGCGAGGAACTGGATAAGTACCACAACGCCCTGGTCTCCCTGCAAGAAAAACAGCGCCTGGCGGTTCCCGGGAAGAAAGGCTTAGCCGGGGATGACCCCGCCGGCACCTCCGGGAAAAGCCATGAAAAACTCCGGATGCTCGGCCAGACGATCACTTCCGACCTGGAACAGATGGTCCGGCAGGAGCGGGAAAGCGTCAACCGGATTGTAAAAGAATCACGCCTATATATTTTTCTCGGAATGCTGATCGTCTTTCTGCTGTCCATCTCGGTGGCCTTCTTTTTTATCTTCAAAATCAATCGCCCCCTGCGAAAAATCGCCCGGGCGGTCCAGAAAATTGCCGCCGGTGATTTTGAAAAAATCCCTCCCTTAAATACCAATGATGAATTTGACGCCTTCGTGTCCAGCTTGAATACCATGATCAGCGAGGTCAACAAGCGCAATGAGCAACTCGTCCAGAGCCGGAAGATGGCCTCCCTGGGAACCCTGACCTCGGGTGTAGCCCATGAGCTCAACAATCCCCTGAACAATATCTCCACTTCTCTTCAGATAGCCATCGAAGAAATAGAAGAAGGTGATACGGCCTATAACAAAGAACTTTTAAAAGACGCCGAAATCCAGGTGGAGCGTACCCGTGATATTGTCCGGGCCCTGCTGGAATTTTCCCGGGAAAGCAATGTCAAACCTCAGACCACCCCCATTAAGACCCTGGTGGAAGAAAGCATCAAATTAATCAAGGGGGAACTGCCCGGTTCCGTGGAACTGGACATTGATGTCCCCGAAGACATAAAAACCGTCATGGATTTTCGCCGCATGCAGCAGGTTTTTATCAACCTCATCCTGAACGCGGTGCAGGCCATGAAAGAGGGGGGCAAACTGACCATCAGGGCCGGCCGCGACACGAGCAGTGATACCATCTGTCTTGAGGTCCGGGATACCGGCTCCGGCATTCCCGCCGGTGTCCGGGATAAGATCTTCGATCCTTTTTTTACCACCAAGGAAGTGGGACAGGGCACCGGCCTGGGCCTGTCGGTTTCCCACGGCATCATCAAAAGCCATGGGGGCAGCATCGAGATGGAAAGCCAGGAAGGCCAAGGAACTACTTTTTATATTTGCCTGCCGATGCGGGCAGAGCTGGAATCCGATGAAACTGACGCCGGGAGCCCGGAGCCATGACCAAACCCAACCCGAACAGCGGTGGCAAGGGGTCCACGGAAACACCTGTCATTTTAATCGTAGAAGACGAAAAAATCACCCGCAACAACCTGGAGCACATCCTGCAGAAGCAGGACTACCAGACCATCGCCGTTGACAACGGGGCGCGGGCGATCGAGTTGATGAAGACCACCACGGTTGACCTGGTGGTAACAGACCTGAAAATGAAACAGGTCGACGGCATGGAGGTGCTGGAAAAAACCCGCGAACTCCTGCCCGACACGGAAGTCATCATGATTACCGGCTACGCCACGGTCAACTCGGCGGTGGAGGCTTTGAAAAAAGGCGCCTACCACTATATTGCCAAGCCATATAAAATTGATGAAGTCCGTAAAGTCATCAGTGAAGCGCTTCTCAAACGACAGCTCCTGCTGGAAAACCGGAAACTCAGGGATTCTCTGAAAAGCCCGGGAGAAGTTCCCTTTCTTCTCGGCCAGAGCGAAGCCATGCTCGAAATTCAGAAAACCATCCGGCAGATCGCGCCGTCCGACACCAATGTGCTGATTCTCGGTGAAAGCGGGACCGGCAAAGAACTGGCGGCCAAGGCCATCCATCATTTAAGCGGACGGGCGCAAAAGCGGTTTGTGGCTTTTAACTGCGGCTCATTAACCGAAGATCTCATGGCCAACGAGCTGTTCGGCCATGAACAAGGCGCTTTTACCGGCGCCGGACAAAAAAAGGCCGGACTGCTGGAAACGGCCGACGGCGGCACCCTCTTTCTGGACGAGGTGGGCGACATGCCGATGTCCATGCAGGTGCGGCTGCTGCGGACCATCCAGGAAAAAATTTTTTACCGGGTGGGAGGGGTGGACCCGGTCACCACTGATGTGCGCTTCATAGCGGCCACCCACCGGGATCTGGGCCATGACGTGGCCCAAGGCCACTTCCGCCAGGACCTTTTCTATCGTCTTAACGTCATCGCCATTCAAATGCCCTCACTGGCCCGTCGCCACGGGGATATCCCGCTGCTGGCCCACCATTTCCTGGCTGAAAAAAGCAAACTGATGAACAAGGACATTCAATCCATCGAGCCCGAAGCCATGAGCCTGCTGTCGCAATACGGCTGGCCCGGCAACGTCCGGGAACTGGAAAATGTCATTGAACGGGCGGTGGCTTTTCAAAACGGAGAAAGGATCACGGCCGACAATCTGCCCGACGACATCCGGCAGCTGTCCATGGAGACATATCGACACAACGCTGACGGCACTCCTCCCACCCTGGAGGAACAGGAAAAACGCTATATCCGGTGGGTGCTCGAAAAATGCGGCGGCAACAAAACCCATGCCGCCCGGATCATGGATATTGACCGGGTTTCCCTGTGGCGTAAAATGAAACGTTATAAACTGGAAGAGTAAACCGTCCCCGGCTGACAAACCGCCGGCAATAAACAATCAATAAAATAAACAGGCAGGCTATTATGGGAACCAGGTATCACGGTTATGTCGGTAAAATTCTGGATGTCAATCTCTCCGACGGCACTATCGGGGAGTACCCCCTCTCGGACGAAGACCGGGAAAAATTTCTGGGCGGCCGCTATCTGTCCACCAAAATTTTATGGGACGCCCTGCCCCCGGGCACGGACCCGCTCTCGCCGGACAATCTGCTGGTGGTGATGACCTCGCCCCTGACCGGAACCGGGGCGCCCTCGACCAGCCGGTACGATATTTCCGCCAAAAGCCCCGCTTCCGGCGGCATCGGCCATTCCAACAGCGGCGGCAACTTCGGCATCCACCTGAAACGGGCCGGGGCCGACGGCCTGGTGGTTCGCGGCCGGGCCGACCGGCCGGTCTATCTTGCCATCGACAACGGCCGGGTGGAGATCCGGGACGCCGCGGAAATATGGGGCAGCGACACCCAGACCGCCCAGGAAACCATGCTGGCCGGAAACAAAGGCGGAGCCATGGCCATCGGCCCGGCCGGGGAAAACCTGGTTAAATTCGCCACGGTGGTTTCCCAGGAACGAAGCCACGGACGCACCGGCATGGGCGCGGTCATGGGCTCAAAAAACCTGAAGGGCATGGTCGCCCGCGGCCAGGTTAAAATCAAAACCGCCTCGCCCGAGGCTTTCAAGGCAACCGTCAAAAAATGGATCAAACTGCTGCAGAATCATCCGGCCACCGGCGAGATGGTTCCGCGATACGGCACCTCGGTTTTCCTGAACATTCTTTCCCGGAACAACGCCCTGCCCACCCGGAACTTCAGCGAAGGCACCTATGAACACGCCTATGACATCAGCGGCGAACGCCTGGCCGAAGATTTTCTGGTCAAAAATTACGGTTGTGTTTCCTGCCCCATCCGCTGCGGCCGGGTGGTAGAATACCAGGGCCGGAACATCAAAGGTCCGGAATATGAAATTCTCTGCCTGATGGGCGCCAACCTGGGCATTCATGATATGGAATCGCTGATCCGCTGGAATTACGAACTGGACTGCCTGGGCATAGACACCATCAGTGTCGGCAACGTTCTCGGTTTTGCCGCTGAACTGAATCAAAACGGTCTCTGGGATAACGGTATTGAATTCGGAAAAACCGACAACATCTCCGCCCTGCTGGATGACATTGCCCACCGCCGCGGCATCGGTGACGACCTGGCCGAAGGTGTCAAACGCCTGGCCGCCAAATACGGCGGTGAAGACTACGCCGCTCACGCCAAGGGACTGGAAATGGCCGCCTACGAACCGCGGGCCGCTGTGGGCCACGGCCTGGGTTATGCCACGGCCAGCCGGGGCGCCTGCCACCTGGACGGCGGCTACATGATCTACTTCGAGGTCTCCGGCCCCATGAAACTGCAACCGCTGCATGTCCGCTCCAAACCGGGCTGGGTGGTTCTGGATCAGAACCTGCTGGCGGCCATCAGCGCCGGGGGCAACTGCCTGTTCACCTCCTGGACCTTTGTGCCTCCGGCCGCTTTTAAACTGCCGCACCATCCGGTGGCCTCGGCCATAACCAGCTTTGTGCTGACCTGGACCTGGCCCGTCATTGACGGCCTGCTCCGCCTGCCGGCCGGATTCCAGAAAATCAACCTGCCCATGCTGCCCCATCCCAGAGCGCTGCGGCAGGCCACCGGCCTGCCCATGGACTTCGGCCGGTTTATGGAAGTGGGCCAACGGGGCTACACCCTGGAACGACTCTTTAATCTGCGCGAAGGACTGACCCGAAAGGACGATCACCTGCCCAAACGGTTTACCGACCAGGCGCTCTCCGGAAATCCCAAAATGCGGGTACCCCTGGACAAAATGCTGCCCAAATACTATAAACTCAGGGGCTGGGATAAAAACGGCCGGCCGACCCCCCGAACCCGGAAAAAGCTGGGGCTGGATGCCTGAATTGAACGATAATCAGATTTGATGTACTCGTAAAAAGTCCAGATTTACCATATTTCGTCACCCCGGCGGAGGCCGGGGTCCAGTAAAATCAAATAGTTCTGGATTCCGGCTTTCGCCGGAATGACGATGTAAAGACTTTTTACGAAGCCATCAGATTTGATGTACTCGTAAAAAGTCCAAATTGGGACGGCAAAGTAAAAAGTTCAAAATCAAGACGTCGCAAATCTTGAGGAATGAAGCGTACTTAGCAGTACGTGACATGACGAGAGATGCAGCGCAACGA
>JBKHHL010000166.1:0-5350 GCA_046539175.1 Desulfosudaceae bacterium | reverse complement strand
TGATGTTTTCGTAAAAAGTCCAAATTGGGACGGCAAAGTAAAAAGTTCAAGATCAGCTGACAAGCAGGGCGTCGCAAATCTCGAGGAATGGAGCGTACTTAGCAGTACGTGACATGACGAGAGATGCAGCGCAACGAAGCCGGCCGCCTTGCGGCAATTGGACTTTTTACGAAGCCGTCAATATTTTATATAAAAACAGTCCGGCCGATTATGACATGGAAAAGAAAGAGGAAGAATACCAAGGATTTGAACAGGGGCCCATTCGCCCGCCCAGCGAGGCCGACAGCCTCCTGATCCGGGTAAGCCGCAACTGTCCCTGGAATCGTTGCGGGTTTTGTCCGGTTTACAAGGGCTCCCGGTTTTCCCTGCGTCCGCCGGAACATGTCAAAGCGGATATTGACGCCGTTTATCGCTGCCTGGAAAAACTACGCTCCGCGAGTACCCGGGCTCAGACCCTGTCCCGGTCTGATCTTTACGAAATCATGGAAAGCCTGGCCCCGGCAGACGCCCCGGCTTTCCAGGCCGCCCTGCGATGGTGGAACGAAGGCCGGCGCTCGGTCTTTTTGCAGGATGCCAACAGCCTGATTATCAAACCGGATGACCTGATCGACATCCTGAACCATCTTTACCGCCGCTTTCCTGATATTGAGCGGGTGACCTCTTACGCCCGCTCCCACACCATCTGCCGTATCAAGCAGGAAAAACTGGAGCAGATCCGCCGGGCGGGTTTGAACCGGCTTCACGTCGGCATGGAATCCGGGTCTGACCAGGTTCTGGAGCTGGCTAAAAAAGGCGTTACCAAGGCAGAACACATCAAGGCCGGGATAAAATCCCGGCAGGCCGGCTTTGAATTATCCGAATACGTCATGCCGGGACTGGGCGGTCAGGATTTATCCGAAACCCACGCCCTGGAAACGGCTGACGCCCTTAATCAGATAAATCCGGATTTTATACGACTGCGCAGTCTGGCCATTCCACCCGGCCTGCCGCTGCATGAAGAATACCTGGCCGGCCGGTTTAAAAAATGTACCGATATCATGATGGCCGAAGAACTGCTGCGATTTCTGCGACATTTGGACGGCATCAACTCCTACCTCAAAAGCGACCATATCCTGAATCTGTTCGAGGAAGTAGAGGGACGGCTCCCGGATGACAAGGAAAAAATGATGGCGCCGGTCCGCCGCTTCCTGGACATGACCCCGGCGGACCAGACCCTGTTCCAGGTGGGCCGGCGGCTGGGACTGTTTCGATATCTGCGTGACATGAACGACACCGACAAACTGAATCGGGCCCGGGCCGTACGCGACCGCATGGGTATTACTCCGGACAATGTTGAAGCTGTTATTGAAGAAGCCATGAATCAATTCATCTGATTTTAAGACAGGTGGCCGTAGCGGTGACTGAACCCCAAAAAAAACAGGCTGTTTCATATACCCACCACATAAACCGGGACTGGTGCAAGGCCTGCGGCATCTGTATTCATTTTTGTCCGCGGGAGGTGCTTGAGGCGGACAAGCAGGGCCGGGCCGTGGCCCGCTACCCGGAAAATTGCGTCGGCTGCCGCTTGTGCGAATTCCGGTGCCCCGATCTGGCTATCATGGTTGTCGAACAGCAGGAGTCATCATGACCGGAACCGTTAAATTCATTCAGGGCAACCAGGTCTGTGCCGAGGCGGCCCTGTATGCCGGGCTTGATTTTTTCGCCGGCTACCCCATTACCCCTTCCACTGAAATCGCGGAATACCTGGCCGCGGCCCTGCCCCGTTTCAGCGGCAAATTTCTCCAGATGGAGGATGAAATCGCCTCTTTGTGCGCCATTATCGGCGCTTCTTTAACCGGGCACAAGGTCATGACCGCCACCAGCGGTCCGGGTTTTTCGCTGATGCAGGAAGCCTTGGGATACGCCGTCATGACCGAAATACCCTGCGTGGTGGTCGATGTCCAGAGGGGCGGCCCCTCGACCGGTCTGCCCACTCACGCCATGCAGGGAGACATCAACCAGGCCCGCTGGGGAATTCACGGCGACCACGCCATTGTCGCCCTGACCGCTTCCTCCAACCAGGATCTCTTCGAGGTGGTAGTAACGGCTTTCAATTTTGCCGAGACCTACCGCACCCCGGTGGTGCTGCTCCTGGACGAGGTAACCGGTCACACCCGGGAAAAAATAACCATCCCGGCCCCCGGCACCATCGAGGTCAATGAACGGTTGCGCACTTCCGTCAAACAGGGGGTCGATTTTCACCCCTACCTGCCCCGATCCGACGGGCGCCTGCCCATGTCTGATTTCGGCGGTATACATCGTTATAACGTGACCGGGCTGTTTCACGACATGTGGGGTTTCCCCTCGGGAGAACCTCAGATGGTTCACGGTCTGCTGCGTCACCTGGCCGACAAAATCAACAACAATGTTCATGAGCTGGCCCGGTACAAGGAATACTACCTGGATGACGCCGAAATCATCCTGATATCTTATGGGTCTTCCGCCCGCTCGGCGCTGCACCTGGTGGAAAACCGACGGGTCCGGGGAGAGCGTTACGGGTTGCTGGAATTACAGACCCTGTGGCCCTTTCCCCATGAAATTGTCCGCCACAAATGTTCCCGGGCAGCTTATATCGCGGTAGTAGAGATGAACATGGGTCAGATTCTCAAAGAAGTCAAAACAGCCGTGGATCGTCCCGAACGGGTTTACCTGATCAATCGCATTGACGGCGTCTTCATCACGCCCACCGATATCAGAAACATGCTCCGACTGATCCAGGGCAGAGGAGTCTAACCAATGGCGGTCCAGGATTATCTCCGCAAACGCTTTTTCCCGCATATCTGGTGCCCCGGCTGCGGCCATGGCATTGTCCTGAACAACCTGCTGCGAGCCATCGAGGAAATGCGGCTGGCCCGCAATGATATCGTCATGGTCTCCGGCATCGGCTGCGCCGCGCGAATAAGCGGTTACGTCGACTTTCATTCCATGCATACTCTGCACGGCCGGGCCCTGGCCTTTGCCACCGGCATCAAGATGAGCCGGCCGGAACTGAACCTGATTGTTCCCATGGGAGACGGCGACGCTCTGGCCATCGGAGGCAACCATTTTATTCACGCCTGCCGCCGGAATATCGACATGACGGCCATCGTCATGAACAACCGCATTTACGGCATGACCGGCGGTCAGTTTTCGCCCCTTTCGGGTTACGGCACCAGCGCCACCACGGCCCCTTATACCAATATCGACCATGACTTTGACCTGGTTGACTTAGCCCGGGCCTCCGGCGCCACTTACGTCGCCCGCACCACCACCTACCATGTCCAGGAGATGAAAAAACTGCTTAAGGGCGCCATTTCTCATAAAGGTTTTGCCGTGCTGGAGATTCTGACCCAGTGCCCCACCAATTTCGGCCGACGCAACCGGTCCGGGGACGCGGTGGAGATGATGACCTTCTTCAAAGAGAACACGATTCCCGTCAACCGGGAAGAATCGGACAATGATACCGACAAAATCAGACGCGGCCTGTTTACCCGCAAAGAGTTGCCGGAATACTGCCGGGAATATGACCAGATCATTGCCAGGGCGAAAAAATCCTGACTTTGAATATTTCACCTGACTTTGAATATTTCAAAGGACAGTCGTTATGACCAGATCCAGATTCATTTTTTCCGGCGCCGGCGGCCAGGGCGTCATTACCGCGGCGGTTATCCTGGGAGAAGCCGCCGTTCTCCATGACAATCTGAACGCCGTCCAGGCCCAGTCTTACGGCCCCGAAGCACGGGGCGGAGCGGCCCGGGCCGAGGTCATCATTTCGGACAGTCCCATTAATTTTCCCCGGGTCAACAACGCCAACCTGATTACCTGCCTGACCCAGGAGGCCTATAACAAATTCTATGCCGCCATCCGTCCCGGAGGCCTGCTGATTACCGATTCCGACCGGGTAGCCACCCTGAAAAAAGTGGACGCCCGCCAGGTGGAACTGCCCCTGTATCAAAGCGCCGTGGAGACCATCGGCAATCCGGTAGTCTTGAATATCTGCATGCTGGGCGCGGTGGTTAACCTGTCGCAGGCAGTCCGGTCCGAGTCCGTCATCCGGGTCCTGGAAAAAAGATTACCGGACGAATATATTGATCTTAACCGCCGTGCTTTTCAGCTGGGGATCGAACTTGGTCAGCAAGCCAACAACCAGTGAAAACGCCGCCTCCCCCCCGGGCTCGGCCGAACCGGCCGGTTTGTATATCCATATCCCCTTTTGCGTCCGGAAATGCCCCTACTGCGATTTTTATTCCATAACAGACACCACCTTACGGTCCGAGCTGACCGGGGCCCTGTTAAAAGAGACGCGTCTGGCAGCCGCTCCCGACCGGCCGGTGGTGGATACCATCCATTTCGGAGGGGGCACGCCCTCGCTCATGACGGCCGATCAGATCGCCGCCCTCCTCGCCGCGGCCAATGAATCTTTTACCGTCAGCCCGGACGCGGAAATCACGGTGGAAGCCAATCCCGATTCCATAACCGGGCAGTGGCTGGAAGCCATCCGCCAGGCCGGAGTCAACCGCCTCAATATCGGGGTGCAGTCTTTGGACGACACCGAACTGGCTTTTCTGGGCCGGGTTCACGACGCCGAACAGGCGCGGACAGCCGCCGTCGCAGCCCGGCGTCACGGCTTCACCAATATCGGCCTGGATATTATTTACGGGCTGCCCGGTCAGACCAAAGCCGGCCTCAGCCGCACTCTTTCCCGGGCGCTGGAACTGGAACCGGCCCACCTGTCCTGCTATCTGCTGACCTGTGAACCGGGCACACCCCTGGAAAAGTCCCTGAACAGGGGCGGCTGGACGCCTCTCCCGGAAGATGTCGCCGCTGAGCTGTTTTTATTTATTATCAGCTTTCTGAGAAACAATGATTTTTCCCAGTATGAAATATCCAATTTTTCCCGTCACCGCCAGACCCGCTCCCGGCATAATCAGAAATACTGGCGCCGCCGACCATATTTTGGACTGGGCCCGGCCGCCCATTCTTATGACGGCCGGCAACGGAGCTGGAACGTCAACCACCTGGAGCGATACCTGGAGGAACTGGCCGCGGATCGCCGGCCGCGCGCGGCCTTCGAAATCCTGACCCGCCGGCAAAAGATGACCGAAGCCGTCTACCTGGGCCTGCGCCTGACCGAAGGCATAAACCTGAACGCCTTTGAAGACGAGTTCGGCATCGATTTAAAGCAATTGCCGGCAACCGTTCCGGATTATTTTCATAACCAGGGACTCCTGGAAATATCCGCCGACCATTGCCGGTTGACAACCAGAGGAATGCTGTTTCATGAGTCAGCGGCGGCGGCCCTGATCGAACTTCTCTGAAATTCTCTGAAATC
>JBKHHL010000165.1:0-5458 GCA_046539175.1 Desulfosudaceae bacterium | reverse complement strand
CATCAAAAATGACGGTCTCGTAAAAAGTCGAGATTTACCATATTGCGTCACCCCGGCGGAGGCCGGGGTCCAGTAAAATCAAACAGTTCTGGATTCCGGCCTTCGCCGGAATGACGAGGTAGGGACTTTTTACGAAGCCATCAAAAATTACTATTGTCCAAATAAAAGTTCAGGGGGCTCAAGGGGGGGCTTATGCCATCATTATTAAAAAAAGCGTTCGCGGTTTCCCTGGAAAAGGAACGTAGTCAGCGGAGCATTATGCGACGTTTTTATATAGCCATCGGCGGATACGCCTTCGCCTTTGTGGGGGTGGTTGTTCCCGGCTATTTGATGGGATTTGCCCGGGATCTTTCCATGCTCCAGATCCTGCTGTATCTGGTAGTTCCCCTGCTGTTAATCAATGCCTGTTTTTTTATTGTTTTTCTGACCGGCTTGAACCGCTTTTTCCGGGATCCCGGCCTGACCTTCTGGCAGCAGCTGGCCGGCCTGATACTGGCTACCGTGATCTGTTATCATACCGCGGCAGAAATTCGCGGGGCCTGCCTGATTCTTTATATTCATATTTTCTATTTCGGCACTTTTCAGGGCCGTTACCGCGATTTCTTTTATCCCCTGGTGGTTACCGTTATTCTGTATGCGGGCATGATTGTATTGCTGCATTACCGTCATCCCGAAGCCCTCGACATCCCGACGGAAATCATGCGCTTCTTGATCCTGCTGACGGCCTTACTCTGGCTGATGTGGATGGGGAGATATCTGGCCAGATTACGAACCTACATCCAGCACCTGGCCATTCGCGATGAACTGACCGGGGCCTATAACCGCCGGCAGCTCTTTTCGCTGCTGGAACGGGAAAAGTCCCGGGTCGATCGGGCCGGGGGAGTATTCACTGTCTGCATGATGGACATTGATGATTTTAAACTGGTTAATGATACTTATGGCCATCAGGCCGGGGATGATGTTCTGCGGGAATTCACGCGGGTGCTGCAGCAGAATATTCGCCGGGAGGATTACCTGGGCAGGTACGGGGGGGAAGAGTTCCTGGTGGTGCTGACCAATCATAAATGCCACGACCCGGATGATGAAAGCGTTCAGCGTCTGCGCCGGGTAACGGAAAACATTTCTTTTCAGGAAACCACCGAGATCCCCGGCATTACCGTTTCCATCGGGGTCAGCACCTACCAGGCGCCGGAATCCATAGACATGCTCATAGCCAGGGCCGACCAGGCGCTTTACGAGGCCAAGCGTAAAGGGAAAAACAGGGTCGAACTCAGCCGGGAACACCATGCCGGCCAGGCATATCCGGACGGGTTTTACGACCAGGCCGCTGATGATTGAAGTCCGTTCAGACGGTTAAAGTTCGTCCGGCGCCTCCCGCCACATAGATATCCGGATATTGATCGGCAATCGGTTGGATATGTTGAGTACAATGGGTGGGACAGACCAGGTCCAGCCCCTGGATCGCCTCCAGATTGCTGAAGCCGTGCAGTCCTCCGATCAGCGCCGATACCCGGCCGATTTTTCCGGCCGCCTCCAGGATGGTTCCCACCCCGGGATGGGAGCATCCCGCGACGACGATACCGCCCCGGTCCTGTTCAATGACCAGGGCATGTTCAATAGCGGCCAGGGTACCGGTGGACCAGATTTTATCATGAAGTTTCTGAATCTCACTGCCGACGCGGACGGGCTCGGGTCCGGCCCTGGTGCTGAATACTTGGGGCACGTAGCAGGGCACCTGTTTGATCGCGAAAAAATCGGCCATGCCGCCGGTGTGGTCCCAATGGTCGTGGGAGATGAACATCTCGTCCACGAGCAAGGGATCAAGGCCCAGCCTGTTCATGTTGTCCAGCAGGATATGTCCCCGGGCGCCGGTGTCAAACAGGATCGTTTTGTCAGGAGTTTCTACCAGGCAGGCAAAACCCCAGTCCGGAGTCAGGGCCCGGTCCCAGGTGGTATTGTCGTAAATGATGGTCAGTTTCATGGTCTGGACTTCCTCTGATGATTGACAAAAACAGACGGGTCTGTTCTTTATCGGTTTATAATGAAATCAGGAGCAAGTCAACCGGATCACGATTCATGAAAATTGAAACCTTGTATATCGACCGGGCCGTGGTCGACAGCCCGGCAACTCAGGCCCTGCGGGCCCGGATCAAAGCGCCGGCAGTTGTCGTGGAAGGTCCGCGGCCGGTGTTTGAAGCCGTCAACGCCTCGCCCGACCCGGTCGCCCGGGGCAAGCGGACTCTTTTTCTGACCGCCAACCAGGGGCCCTTTCTCCGGCCCTGTCCCGGGACCAGTTCCTACCGGTGTTGCGGCTACCGGATTCTCAATATCGCCCGCTTCTGTACCCTGGATTGTTCCTATTGTATTCTGCAGGCCTATTTTCATCCGCCGGTGCTTCAGTATTACGTCAATCACCGGGACATGTTCGCTGAACTGGAGGAGTTGTTCCGGAATTCCAGCCGGATTTCCCGGATCGGCACCGGCGAGTTCACGGACAGTTCCATCTGGGAGTCAGTCACGGACCTGAACGCCCGGCTGGTCGCCGCCTTTGCCGGTCAGGACAGGGCTGTTCTGGAGATAAAAACCAAGACCACCAACATCGACTCCCTGTTGCGGACACCCCCTGACCGCAAAACCATTGCCGCCTGGTCCCTGAATACAGCGGCCATAACAGACAGCGAGGAGCGGGGCGCGCCGCCGTTAAGCGAGCGCCTGCGGGCGGCCGTCGCCTGCCGGGACCGGGGCTACCCCCTGGCCTTTCATTTTGATCCCATGGTCATATACCAGGGGTGCGAGGATGATTACCGGGCGGTGGTGGAGCAATTGCTGACCACCGTTTCCCCGGAGGATATCGTCTGGATAAGCCTGGGCTCTTTCAGGTTCATGCCTTCTTTAAAACCGCTTATTCAGCGTCGTTTTCCGGAATCGACCATCGTTTACGGGGAGTTTATCTCCGGCCTGGACGGAAAAATGCGCTATTTCAAACCGCTTCGTCTCAACCTTTATCGGGCGGTGATTGATCGTATCCGGGAGCTGGCGCCGGATGTGACGGTCTATTTCTGCATGGAAGATGACGAAGTCTGGCGGAAGTGCCTGGGCTTCGCGCCGGCGGAAAAGGGCGGCCTGGCCCGGATGCTGGACGAAAGCGCGGTGAGACACTGCGGGCTGGACCAACGCCTGCTACGGTAACCGGACATTAACGAAGCCCTTATTTCCGGTCCTGGTAAATTTCCGTGAGCAGGGGCAGAAAAGTGGTCACGTCTTCCACGACGCAATAATCGGCCACGCTGAATATGGCCGCCCGGGGATCGGTGTTGATGGCCACGATCCATTGCGAATCCTTCATGCCGTAAACATGCTGCTGGGCGCCGGATATGCCGCAGGCCAGGTACAGCCGGGGAGACACGGTTTTGCCGGTGGCGCCGACCTGCCGGGAATAGGGCAGCCAGTTCAGGTCGCACAGAGGCCGGGAGGCCGCCACCGCGGCGTTGGGCAGCAGCCGGACCAGGTTTTCCACCAGGGCCAGGTTGTCGGCCTCGCCGAGACCGCGACCGGCCGCCACCAGGATGTCCGCCTGGTCGATGGCGGCATCGGTTTCAACCGTCCGGGTCAGTTCCAGGGGGCGATAAGCGGGCGTTTCTTCCAGGGCGGGGCCGGCTGTCAGTTTGCCGGCGGTGGACTCCTCCCGCTCAGCGGGATCAAAGGCGAAGGCCCCGGGCAGAACCGTTATTACCAGGGGGGTCTGGCTGGTGGCGGTTTCCAGGGCGATTTTACCGTTAAACAGGACGCTGTGCCAGATCATTTTTCCGGCTTCATCCCCGGCCTTATTTCCGGCCTCAAAAGCAACCCGGTCCACCCCGGCCACGCAGGGGGCGGTCAGGCCCACGGCGGTTTTGGCGGCGGCCTGGCATCCGGAGGAGGTGTGCGGAAAACAGATAAAACGACAGCCGGTTTCCCGGGCCATCCGGATCACGGCCGTGGCCAGGCTTTCGGGATTGGGAAGAGGCGGCTCCGGGGCTTCCAGCAGGCAGACGTCCAGGCCGGTCCGATCGGCCAGTTTTCCGGCCTTTTCCCGGATATCGCCGCCGGCCGCCAGGTACACGGCCCGGCCGGCCCCGGCCGCGGCTTGCAGCGCTTCGGCCAGACCGGCCAGTTCCAGGCTGGTGCTGTTAATATTGTTGTCCACGGTCTCGGTAATCAGCAGGATATCGGTTGTCATGGTTTTTTTATCCTCACAGAATCGATTTTTCATGCAGCAGGTTCAGCAGGGTTTCCGCTTTTTCCCGGGAAGTCCCCTCTAAAAACAGGCCGGTGGCGGTTTTTTCCGGAAGGTAAACCCGGCGGAGCCGTTGCCCGACGCGGGTTGGAGCCGGCAGTTCGGTCGCCGCGACCTGTTCAATCTCCTGGGATTTGGCCCGGAGGCGGTTGGACAGGGAGGCGTAGCGGGGCCGGTTGATGCCGGACTGGATGGTCAGCAGGGCCGGCAGGGTCAGCCGGACGCTTTCCCGGAGACCGCCTTCCAGTTCGCATTCCGCCTGAACCGTTCCTGCCGTCGAATCAAGCCGGGTCGCCACCACCGAGGCCGCGCAGGGCAGGCCGCAGCCGGCGGCAAGCATGGGGCCGGTCAGGCGCTGCATCATATCTTCGGACATGACGCCGGTCAGGATGAGGTCGTACCCCCGGGATTTGGCTACAGCGGCCAGCAGGGCGGCGACGGTTCCGGCGTTCAGCAATTCATCTGTTTCCGTTCGCAGGTGAATGGCCTGATCCGCGCCCAGGGCCAGGGCCTGCCGCAGGGTGAGCTCCACCCGGTCAGGCCCCAGGGATATGGCTTCGATGGTGACCTCGGCCAGGTTTTCCTTGATCCGGACGGCTTCTTCTAAGGCAAAGGTGTCGTAATAGTTGAGGTGCCGGTCGCTGTCATTGTCTTCCGCCACCCAGCGTCCGTCCCCGCGGACGGTCAGCTCGTCGTCCATGTCCAGGACCTGCTTGACGCATACCAGAATTTTCATGCCGCTTCCTTTTGCTTTAAGGGGCTTCCGATGCCGTGATATCTATCGTTTTTGCTTTGCCTTCAATTTTGACGGCTTCGTAAAAAGTCCAAATTGCCGCATGGCGGCCGGCAGCGTTACGCGCAATCACTCAGAATTTCACGTACGCTAAGTACGCTGCATTCTTCGTGATTGCGCAAGCCTTGATCTTGAACTTTTTACTTTGCCGTCCCAATTTGGACTTTTTACGATTACATCAATTTTGATCATAGCAGGAAAGAGGTTGGCGGTCCACTAAAAAAACGAACGTTCGTTATATTATTCTTGACACGGATTACGACGTGCTGTATTTTAACACCAAAAGTAAATCCGGCTGCCCCCTTTAATCCTGATATTTTATGAAGCCGTCAAACTTGATGTACTCGTAAAAAGTCGGGATTTCCCTTATTGCGTCACCCCGGCGGAGG
>JBKHHL010000036.1:0-19131 GCA_046539175.1 Desulfosudaceae bacterium | reverse complement strand
TGCGTTGAAATTATGAAAAAAGACAAGCTTTATATTCAAATGTTCAGTATTCACGGGCTGATCCGGGATAAAAATCTGGAACTGGGCAGGGACGCCGACACGGGCGGTCAGGTGCAATACGTGATCGAACTGGCCCGTCATCTGAGCCAACGCGATGACGTGACGCGTGTAGATCTGATGACCCGCTTGATCAACGATAAAAACATCTCCGATGATTACGCCGAACCGGTCACCCGGGTTAATGACAAGTTCAGAATAGTGCGGATACGCTGCGGCGGCATAAAATATATCCGTAAAGAGCTGCTCTGGCCGCATCTGGATGAATACGTCGATAAAACCATTCAGTTTATCAAATCGCAGAACCACGTTCCCGACATTGTCCACGGTCACTACGCCGATGCCGGTTACGTGGCCGGACAGTTGGCCCAGTTGTTTAACGTCAACTTCATTTTTACCGGCCATTCCCTGGGTCACTCCAAAAAGGCCCGCCTGCTCAACGACGGCATGAAAGAAGAAGATATCGTCAAAAAGTACAAAATCAATCAGCGCATTTACGTGGAAGAAGACGTGCTTAAAACCTGCGATATGGTCATCGCCAGCACCAGGCAAGAGGTTAAGCAGCAATACGGCGCCTATAAGGACGGCCACATGCCCCGGTACAAAGTTATTCCACCGGGCCTGAATATCGAACGGTTTTACCCCTATTATCGTGATATTGCTTCAGAAAACCATGACAAGGAAGAAACCCTGGTGTATGCCCGGGCTTCGGTTATCGAAGAGCTGGACCGCTTTTTCATGCATCCGGACCGCCCCATAATCCTGGCCCTGTCCCGGCCTGATAAGCGAAAAAACATCTCGGGACTGATCAAAGCCTATGGTGAAGACAAGGAGCTTTCTTCCATGGCCAACCTGGCCATATTCGCGGGCATCAGAAAAGACATCACCGACAAGGAGGATAATGAGAAAGAAGTCTTGACCATGATGCTGCTTAACATGGATAAATATGACCTCTACGGCAAAATGGCCATTCCCAAGAAGCATGATTTTGAATATGAGGTACCGGAGCTTTACCGCATTACCGCGGAGAAAAAGGGGGTTTTCGTCAACCCGGCCCTGACGGAACCCTTCGGCCTCACCCTTATCGAAGCTGCTGCTACCGGTCTGCCGGTGGTGGCCACCAATGACGGCGGTCCCCACGATATTATCGAAAACTGCCAATGCGGCGTTCTGATCGATCCCACCCAAAGCCGGGAAATCAGCCAGGCCATCAAAACAATTATCACCGACCAGGAAAAGTGGAGAACCTATTCCCGAAACGGCACTGTAAACGTCAGGAAATACTACACCTGGGACAGCCACGCTGATACCTACATCAAGGAAGTCAAAAAAATCGTGGAAAAATCCGGTGAAACCGGCATGGAGCCGGCCCGCCCCGGCGACGCCATCGGCCGTCGCATCCTGGGCCTGGATTATTTCATGATTACCGACATAGACGAGACCCTGATCGGAGAGGACAACTCCAAGCTTAACGAACTGTTGAAGATCATTCGCGACAACCGGGAGAAGATGGGCTTTGGCGTCGCCACCGGTCGAACCATTGAATCAACCATAGAATACCTCAAAAAACACAAGATAGATATACCGGACGTGATGATCACTTCAGTCGGTTCGGAACTTTATTATGGCAAAGACCTGCAGTATTCAAACGGATGGGCCTCCCATATTGCCAAGAACTGGGACCGCCGGAAGATTACCGCTCTGTTAAAAGAGGTTGATTTTCTGGAATACCAGAAAGAAGATACCCAGCGACAGTTCAAAATCAGTTACAACATGCCCCCCGGCAAAGACCGCCTGGCCACGATTCATAATATTCTGCTAAAAAACAAGTGCCGTTATAAACTCATCTATTCTCACAACAAATACCTGGATATTCTTCCTTACCGGGCCTCCAAAGGCAAAGCCATCCGTTATCTGTCTTACAAGTGGGGTATCCCGCTGTCCCATTTTCTGGTCTGCGGAGACTCCGGCAATGACGAAGAAATGCTCAAAGGTGATGTCAAGGCCATCGTGGTAGGCAATTACAGCGAGGAGCTGAAGCACCTCAAAGGCGGTCGACATATCTTTTTCGCCCGGTCACCCTGTGCCGCCGGCATCATTGAAGGCATGCAGCATTACCGCTTTGTGAAAAAAACTCACAAAAAGTAAGGAAACCGGCTGACCGGGTCCGTCCGGCTCAGGCGCCGGCTTCATCCCGGCACTCCAGCCACATGAACTGATAGGGCGCCAGGGTCAGGCCCCTGCCGTTGGTCAGGCTCCGGCCGGAAACGCGATCCTTGAAACCGGCCGCGACGGTGGCCGCTTTCAAAGGCTCAGCGGGCATGGACTGGGGGTATTCCGAAAAATTATTGACGATCACCAGGCGCTGCCCTTCCCAGGCCCGGATATAGGCGAAAACATGGGGATTGCCGGCCTCCACCACCTCCATGTTGCCGTTATATAAGGCCGGCAAAGACTTCCGCAGGTTAATCAACACCAGCAGTTCATTATAAAACCGCCATTGCAGGGCCTCACTGTCGGCCTTATCCCGGCTGGACTGCCACCTCTGGCGGGAGCGATGTACCCAGCGACTGTCACAGGCCTTGGCCGGATCGGACAGGTAGGTGTAATCGTTGAGCATACCCCACTCATCCCCCAGATAGATCAGGGGAATCCCCCCGACACTGAGCATGATGCTGCGCAACAGGTTGATCCGCTGCACGGCCGCCTCGATCAGATCACTGTCGCCTGCTTCCAGGGCCGCCTCCAGGCCGGCCAGGGAGGCCAGCGTTCCGGAGACGCGCAAATCGCCGGTATCCGGATTATACTGAAAAGGCATGCCGCGGCTGAAGGAACCGGGGAAACGGCCGGTATAAAAGTCATTCAGGAAACGGCGGTGACCGACCGGGTCGATGCCGACCTGACGGGCGTCCTCATCGTCAAAGGTCCAGCCGATGTCGTCATGGCAGCGCAGGTAATTGATCCAGGCGCACTCGTCATGAATGCGAACCCGTTTTTTCATGGCATGATGCAGCAGTTTTACTTCCCGGGTAGCCAGGGCTTCCCACAACAGGGCCATCAGCAAGGGGTTATAGGAAAGCTGACATTCCCCGGGATGGATATATTCCATGACCGCGTCCGGGTGGACAATGGCCTCGGACTTGAACAGCAGAGCCGGGGCGGCCATGCGGGCCAGGGCGTTCAGGGCCTGAACGATAAGGTGCGCTTCGGGCTGGTTTTCGCAGTCCGTGCCGAGCCGTTTCCAGATAAAAGCCACCGCGTCCAGACGCAGCACCTGAACGCCCATGTTGGCCAGAAACAGCATTTCCTCGGTAATGGCCCTGAAAACCGCCGGGTTGGCGTAATTAAGATCCCACTGAAAACTGTTAAAAGTCGTCCAGACCCAGGTACGGGTGTCTTCATTCCAGGTAAAACAACCCCGCCGGGTGTCGGGAAAAATATCCCGGAGGTGGTTTTGATACTGATCCGGCAGGTGCCGATCGGGGAACATGAAGTAGTATTCCTGAAAATCCGGATCACCTTCCCTGGCGTACCTGGCCCAGGCATGTTCATCCGAGGTGTGATTCAGCACAAAGTCAAGCACCAGGCTGATGCCTTCATCGTGCAACAGACGAGCCAGCAGAGCCAGCTCTTCCATGGTGCCGATATCGGGATTAATGGCCCGGTAGTCGCTGACGGCATATCCCCCGTCATTGTCGCCGTGGGGGATAGCGAACATGGGCATCAGGTGCAGATAGGTCAGTCCCAGCTGCTTGAAATAGGAAATATGATCGGATAAAGCGCCCAGGTTATCACTGAACAGATCCACGTATATCACGCCGCCCACCATCTTTTGGGACTGAAACCATTGAGGATCATCCTGGCGCCGCCGGTCAAGCTCCTTTAGATATTCGGGCCGTTCCGACCAGGACCGGATGGCGGTGGCCAGAATCTGTTCCAGATGATAGAAAAAATCGTACTGCTGACCATAAAGATTGACCAGCAGGCGGAACAGGCGTGGCCACTCCTGACGCAGGCGTCCTTCAAACTCTTCCCACAGCTCGTTATACTGTTCGCCATACGGTCCCAGCACGGGGCGTATCCGGGGAATCAGTCGCTCCAGAGATTTTTCGGCGTGTCGGGTGATCCAGTCCATGATGAGTCACTGCACTTTCTAATAATGTTCTTCCGCGCTGGCCCGGATATTTCATGAAATATCCACGCTGGCGCCGGAATGAGATCAAACCCGCCAGTCAGGCGAATGGTGCCATAACATAATAAACCGGCTGCCAGTGTCAAGAGTAATCCTGGTCAGGACGAAGGGAAAATCCGATTTACAAATCACAATGATATTATTACAATCTGAACAAACCACCTTGACAAAAAAATCATGACGATCTTGTCAAAATATTCCTGAAAGAAGCTGGCTTATGAAAAAGTACTTTAAATTCAAGGAAAGAAACACGGACCTTAAAACAGAAGTCAGAGCCGGGGCCACCACCTTTCTGATGATGGCCTATATTATTGTCGTCAACCCGACTATTTTATCAAAAGCCAGCCTGCCCTTTTCCGGCGTGCTTTTTGCCACCGTCCTGGTCTGCGCCATCAGCTCCATGGCCATGGGGCTTTATGCCAATTTACCGTATTGCATCGCTCCGGGAATGGGTATCAACGCTTTTTTCACTTTCTCCCTGGTAATCGGCATGGGCATCAGCTGGCCCACCGCCCTGGGCGCGGTTTTCATCTCCGGGGTGATCTTTATCCTCCTGTCGGTTTCCGGCGTAAGAACGGAAATTGTCAAAGCTATTCCCGACCCGGTCCGGCTCGGCCTGGCCGCCGGGATCGGCGTATTTCTTTCTTTAATCGGGTTGCACAGCGCCGGTTTTATCGTGGCCGATGAGAACACCCTGGTTTCATTCGGCGCCCTTGACAGTAACACTATCCTCTTCATTCTCGGGTTCATGGTTACCGCCGCCATGATGCTGAGAAAAATTCCCGGGGCGCTGATTATAGGCATTGCTTTTACCTCGGTGGCCGCCCTGGTCATTTCCCTGGTAGGGGCCGGCACCGGGTGGCTGGAAAAAGGGCTGGTTGAAATACCCGCGGGAATTTTCGCCCTGCCCAGCCTGGATGTTTTCCTCCGCCTGGACATTGCCGGAGCCCTGACTTTCGGCATGATTATGCCGGTTTTTTCTTTACTTTTTGTTGATATATTCGACTCCATCGCTTCTTTCGTAGGCATTGCCGAAGTAGCCGGTCTGACCGAAGACGACGGCACCCCCACCAATGTTGACCGGGCCATGCTGGTGGACGCCTTTTCAACTACCATATCGGGACTGGCCGGCTCTTCCTCGGGAACTGTTTATGTAGAATCGGGAGCCGGCATCGAAGAAGGCGGGCGAACCGGCCTGACCGCCGTGGTGGCCGGCCTGCTGTTTTTGCCTTTCATGTTTTTATCTCCCCTGTTGTCTTTTGTGCCGGAAGTAGCTACCGCTCCGGTGCTGCTGCTGGTGGGAGTGTTCATGTCCCAACCCCTGATGAACATCAACTGGAAAAACTTTGAAGAAGCAATTCCGGCATTTCTGGCGGTAATTTTAATACCTCTCACCTTCAGCATAACCCAGGGCGTCATCTGGAGCTTTCTGGCCTATACCTTTTTGAAACTGATCCAGGGAAAAGGACGGGAAGTTCACTGGATGCTCTATATTATTGATGTTTTCGCCATCATTACCATTTTACTGCCGATTACATGATAAAGGAGAAACAGATGTCAGAGATTCGCATGCAGGCCGAAGTAAGAACGGATTACGATTGTGAAGCTTCCGGATTACCCGCGGAACGCTGGGGCGAAGCAGTTTTCACTATCGGCGATCAGGAAATCGTGTTTGAAGTCAGCGTGGAGAAAGATATCATCGTGGCCATCATGACCGATGAAAACACTACCTGGAAAGGTACTCTGGCCGGCCTGAACGAACTTATCAAGGCGGCCGTCAAACGCGGCTGAGCCAAAGCGGCTAACCCGGTTATTGCATGAAATATCCGGGTTGATCAGTGTTTGGCCCGATAAGCCCTGGCCAGAGCCCGGTTGATAACATCGGCATTGACCGGCTTGGCGACATAATCGTTCATGCCGGCCTGGAGACAGGCCTGGCGGTCCTCTTCCATGGCGTCGGCGGTCATGGCGATAATATAGACGTCATGATCCGCTACCGGCGAAGAGGGATCCCGGACCAGCCGGGTTACTTCAAAACCGTCCAGTTCCGGCATATGAATATCAAGAAAAACCGCCCGGTAACGTCCCTGTTTCATTTTTTCCAGGGCTTCCGACCCGTTCCGGGCCGTGTCAACCAACCAGCCCTCTCTGGAAAGCAAATGCTGCATCAATAAGAGACTGGCCGAATTATCCTCCACCACCAGAACCATGTCTCCCTCCTCCGGCTCGGGACTGCTCCCAGTCTGATTACTTTCTTCTTCGGCCGGAGCTTCGGACAATTGCAACGGCAACCTGACGGTAAAGGTGGTACCCCGTCCCTCCTCGCTTTCAACCGATATCCGTCCGCCCATGAGCTCCGTCAGGTTTCTGGAAATGGTCAGCCCCAGGCCGGTGCCTTCATACTTTCTGGCGGTACCGCCGTCGACCTGCCGAAACAATTCAAAAATCGATTCATGAAGCTCCCGGGGAATTCCAATCCCGGTATCACTGACAGTCAGGATAAAAAGAGACTCCTCCTCGTCATAGCGCACTCTGATACTGACCGAGCCTTCCTTGGTGAACTTGACGGCATTGCCGCCCAGATTCATTAAAATCTGACGAACCCGGGTTCTGTCGCCGATAACCGTGGCCGGCGCCTCATAATCGACGCTCAATTCAAGGCCCTTGTTTTCGGCCGCGTATCTTAGAATATTCTTAACCCCGTGCACGGTTTCCAGAAGGTTGAAAGGTTCGGCTTTGATATCCAGGCGGCCGGCTTCAATTCTGGAGACATCAAGGATATCATTGATGATTTCCAGCAGGCTGTTGGCGGAATTATAAATAATATCGGAATACTCTTTTTGCTCGGCGTTGAGCGGGGTGCTGCTGAGCAACTCCACCATTCCCAGAATGCCGTTCATGGGCGTTCTGATTTCATGGGACATATTGGCCAGAAACTGCGACTTGGCCCGATTGGCCTCTTCCGCCTGCTGCTTGGCCTCCTTTAAGGCCTGCTCGCTTTTCTTACGATCGGAGATATCCCGGCTGACTCCCATTAAACCGATGGCTTTGCCGGTGCTGTCCCGCAATACCGCGATATTCACCTCAATCCAGATAGTCGAACCGTCCCGGCAATAATGTTCCAGTTCCAGAATCGGCAGGCCGGATACTTTTTCACCGGCCGCCTCCCGTTCCATACAGTTTTCAAATGTCTCCAGGGCCAGTTTCCGGGAATCCGGGGGTAATGGCCGGTAGGCCTTATCGTGCAGGGCCTCTTCCGGTAAAAATCCCGTCAGCCGGGTCAGCGAGGGGCTGATATAAGTCGTCTCCAGATTAAGATTGGTCGTCCAGATGATGTCATTGGCGTTCTCCGCCAGAATACGAAACTTCTCCTCGCTGGCCCGCAGCTCTTCTTCGGCTGTTTTACGGTCGGTTATATCCTGCAGAATAGTTACCACGGCGTTGATACGGCCGGCGTCGTCCCGCAGAGGACAGGCGGAAAAATGAAGCCAGCGGCCGGTGTCACCCAGGTGTGGGAAAAAATCCAGGGCTTCAAACGAACCCGGCAGCAGGGAAGGCTGATATTTATCCTGATAATACCGATCCAGCTGATCAATCCGGTTATCCAGCAGCAGATCCGCGATCACCGGTCGCTTTTCCTCGTAAAACACCCGCCAGTGATTTTTGGTACCCACCATATCCGCGGCAGCAACGCCGGTCAGTCTTTCCAGACCCAGGTTCCAATGCGTCACCCGGTGATCCGAATCCAGGACATAGGTCGGAATGGGGCTGCCCTCAATAATATCGGACAGGCTTTTTTCCTTGGACCGCAAGGCATCTTCGGCCTGCTTCCGGTCTGAAATATCACGTGATATCCAGAGAACATATTGCCGGGAAAGCTGTCGCGCCGGAATATACAGATTATGGAAATAACGCCCCTCCAGCCGGCCTTCCAGTTCCTGCACCTGGCCGGTCGAAAAGGCCTCCCGGGCGGTGCTCATCACCTGCCTGGCCGCCCCGGGAGGCAGCAGGTTCCGGACGTACCGGCCGAGGGCTTCTTCCCGGGTGAGACCGAACACTCCGGTCAGGGTATCATTGACCTCCATGATCCGTCCATCATCGGCAATCAGGGCGATGGCATCGGGAATGGTATTAAAAAGTTTCTCGAATTTTTCTTCCGCCGCTTGTAACTGGGACTCCAGAGGAATCATCAATTTGTAACGATGAACGGAATAAACCACCATAAAAACCATGAAAGTAGTCAGGGTGGTGGACAGGGGCGGAATATCAAGATCCATGAAAACGGGCATTATTTCCGTGGTAATGCCGCCCACAAACGGCACCGACACCGCGATAATCAGCAGCAGCGCCTGCCGGCGTTCGTTAGAACCGGCGCTCCGGCCATAAAACCGGATCACCATCAGCAACCCGCTGCCGACGCAACCCACGATAAACAAGACACTGAGGCCATACAGCGGGCCGGGAGAAAAGGAAACACCCCAGCTGTGAGCCTCGGGTTCGGCGTCGATAAGGAGAGTGGCCTGATCCAGCACGCCCAGAATCACCGCCAGGCCGTATAAAACCAGGAGAGTCCCCCTGACCTTCACGGTCATGGGAAGCCGGGTAAAAGCCATGAAAAAATGCAGCGCCAGAACCGCGGTCAGGGCCGAGCCCAGGGTATCAAAACGCGACCAGAAGAAAGCCAGTTCCATGGTCGGCGCTGAATGCATCAGAAAATTGATGCCGCTCCAGAAGGCCAGCGCTATAGTTACCAGAAAAAACAGGCGGTTATCCCGACTACTGGCATCAACACCAATGATATAGAAACCCAGCAGCAGGTTGGCCATCATTCCGAACAAGGGCAGTAAACAATAATAGGTCATGAAATATCCAGGTTAAACAATTTGGATGGTCTCTTAAAAAATCGCGATTTTCCTTATTGCGTCATCCCGGCGGAGGCCGGGGCCTGTCCTGGCGGAGGGCGGGATCCAGTAAAATCGAATAGTTCTGGATTCCGGCAGTCGCCGGAAGGACGATATAAAGAGTTTTTACAAAGTCGTCAATTCGGAGTCAGAATAAGCCTGCCGGAATTAAAAAAACCCGCCCGGCGGCACTCAACGATTCCGGGCCAGCTGCCTGACAGCCGGCATCAGCCGGTCGGCTGTCCTGCCGGGAGTATTTATCATGATGACGTAACGCGCCGCCAAGCCGTCCGGACCGGAAATGTAGCCGGCCCTGGTACTGACCCCGTTCAGGTGACCGGTTTTATGGTAATCCCCGTCCTCCTGTCGCATGATGGTATGATAAGGCTGAAAAGCGGCCAGGGCTTTATCCATCATAACGGCTGTCAGCCGGTTTTTCCGGGACAGGCCGGCACCTTCCTCCAGACAGGCGTTTTTTATCCCGAGGCTTGTTTCAAGATACCCCTGCAAGGCCTCAAGCCCCTTGGCCAGCGTTCCCGGCGGACCGGATCGCCTGGCCCCGCAGGCCAGCAACAATTGATTGGCAGTAAAATTATTGGAAAAACGCATCATCCGGGCGACCGTGTCTTTCAGCGTCAAACCGGATTGATGCCGGTAAATCAGGCGGTCCCGGACAGGATCCACCCGGCCGGGCCTGACCTGACCGGAGACGGCCCCTCCCTGGGAGACGAAAAACCAGGCGAACAAACGTCCGGCATAATCAGCCGTTCGATCCTGATGATTTATTAATAAAACACGGCCCCGGTCCAGGGGAGTCTTCCGGAGCCTTTTTTCAGCAAAGGGCAGCAGGGGTGTCTCCGGTTCAGTGCTGTGAAACCGGCCATCTTCACGGCTAAAGGCAACCGTGTTGAAATTGGCGCACAAGGCTCCGTTGGGGGCGTCGTAAGGTTGCAGCGAGGGGACAGACCGTCCCGGGATTCTGACGGCAGCGAAAAAAGAGTCATCCACGATAATATCTTCAATCGTTTCAACCGTCCGGCTGACCCCGGCGGCGGCCCGTGCAATCTCCCGGGAGGTAAAACCGGGATCACCATGCCCCTTGATGACCAGGTCCCCCGCCGGGGTCAGGTAAAAACCGGTTTCAAAACGGTAGTCTTCACCCAGGTATTCAAACGAGGCCAGGCTGGTGATAATCTTGATAATCGAGGCGGGGATCAGGGGTAAATCGGCCTGCCGGGCATAAAGGACGCGGCCGTCCCGGCAACTTGTTACCAGCGCGGCATCGTTCTTTCCCAGGAGGCGGTCCAGCTGTGATCCGGCTCCGGAGGCGGCCGCCGTCAAACCGCTCAAAAAAAAGACCAGCCCCAAAACGACTGCCTGCCTGAACCGATATCGCCGGCGCTGAAATTTAATCATATCCTCAACAATCTGATTTTAAACCGCTTCCAGAAAAGCCTGGTAGGCGTTGCGGGTCATGTAAATATCGCCCTTGCTGGATATTTCAAAGGGCGAGTGCATACCCAGCAGCGCCGGGCCGCAATCCAGGATATCCATGCCGTATTCCGCCAGAAACTTGGCGATAGTGCCGCCGCCGCCCTGGTCGACCCGGCCCAGCTCTCCGGTTTGCCAGGCCACTCCGGCGGCATTGAAGAGTTGGCGCACCCAGCCGACGTATTCGGCGCTGGCATCACTGGAGCCGGATTTCCCCCCGGAACCGGTGAATTTTGTGATACAAACACCATAGCCCAGTTGAGCGGCGTTATTTTTTTCATGCACTTCCTGGTAATCCGGGTCCAGGGCGCCGTTAACATCCGCCGAAAGCGCCCGGGTCGCGGCCAGCGCCTTGCGCAGGGTTCGCTCGTCCGTGGCCTGGCCGGACAAATCCAGCAGATCGGAGACAAAACCTTCCAGCAGGCGGGATTTGGCCCCGGAATTTCCTTCGCTGCCAATCTCCTCTTTATCGTAAAACATGACCACGGCGGTTCGACGAGGCTGCTTGGTGGCGATCAGGGCCTGGAGGGACGTGTAGGCGCAGATACGGTCATCCTGGCCATAAGCGCCGATCAGACTGCGGTCCAGTCCGACATCGCGGGCCCGGCCGGCCGGTACCGCTTCCAGTTCAGCGCTGACAAAATCCTCCTCAACGATGCCATAGGCATTGAACAACTCCCTCAGGACAGTCAGCTTGAAACGCTCTTTGATGGATTGATCACCGGTCGGCCTGCTGCCGGCCAGCAGATTCATCTTTTCACCGTCAAAAACATCGGCCAGTTTTTTATTGGCCTGAAGTTTTCGGGCCAGATGGGGCAGCAGATCGGCAATGGTAAAAACCGGATCACCTTCGCCATCGCCCAGGGCGATATCCACGGCGCTGCCATCCTGTTTGATGATTCTGCCATAGAGGGCCAGGGGCCGGGACAGCCATTGATATTTACGGATGCCGCCGTAATAATGAGCCTTGAAAAGGCTCAGCCCCACCTCTTCATAAAGCGGATTCTGCTTCAGATCCAGCCGGGGAGAGTCGATATGGGCCGCCAGCAGATTAATCCCGGCAGCCAGAGGCCGCTCGCCGATAACAGCGGCGGCCACGGCTTTGTCGTGATAAATTTGATATACCTTTTTCTTGCGGGCCGAAGCGGTCTTGATATTTTCAAAACCATTTTTTTCCAGCTCCCCGACCACGGCGGCCGCGGCCCGGCGTTCGGTTTTGGCCGCGTCCAGAAAATGCCGGTACCGCTCCGCGAAAGCAAAGGCATGTTTTTCTTCGGAAGCTGACAATCGATCCCAGACCGGCCTTCTTTGCCGAAAGAGCTTTTCGCTCAGGGCTTTGGCCTCTTTTTTCGTCATTTTAGCGCTCATTACAAGACTCCTGCTGAAGATATCCGGATCAGAGTCCGGGTTTACCGGCTTTCCAGAATAAGGGTAACCGGCCCGTCATTAACCAGGGCCACGTCCATCATGGCTCCGAAACGACCGGTTGCCGCCGTAACGCCCTCCTGTCGGACCAGTTTCGTGAAATGCCGGTAAAGGGGCCGGGCCGTGTCCGGACCGGCCGCCTTGATGAAGGATGGCCGCCGGCCCCGGCTGCAATCAGCCAGCAGCGTGAATTGAGATACCACCAGCATCTCACCGCCAATATCCAGCAGGGACAGGTTCATTTTGCCCTGATCGTCTTCGAATACGCGCAGATTAATAATTTTGGAGGCCAGCAGCGCCGCGTCCCGCTCCTGATCGTCCGCGGCCACGCCCAGCAACACCATCAATCCCGGCCCGATAGACCCGACCGTTTCACCGTCCACCGTGACCGAACTGCTCTTAACACGTTGAATGACAGCCCGCATGATCCCCTTCTTTTTAAACTTTGTCGTTATGGTCAATCATGGCGACCAGAGCCTGTAACGCCATGACATAACCGATTTTACCAAATCCGGCCACCATGCCGGTGGCCACGTCGCTGATCAGCGACTTTTGTCGGAACGGCTCTCTTTTATGGATATTGGACAGGTGAACCTCGACCACCGGAATGTCCAGCAATAAGACAGCATCCCTGATGGCCACGCTGGTATGGGTATAAGCCGCGGGATTAATGATCAGCCCGCGGTAACCACCTCCGACAGCGTCCTGAATAATCTCGACTATCTCGGTCTCGCTGTTGGACTGGCGGCATTCCGCCGTCAACCCTCTCGGCCGGGCGTATTCCTGGATATACCGGTCGATTTCAGCCAGGGTATCCCGGCCGTATTGTTCCGGCTCCCTTTTACCCAGCATGTTCAGGTTGGGACCGTGAATGACCAGAACCGTACCTTTCATCTCAGTCATGACTTCCCCCTTTTTATCCGGCCAGCTGGCGCAGGGTGGTAATAGTCCGGCCGTAATCAGCGCTTTTAAAAACAGCCGAACCGGCCACCAGCACATCCGCCCCGGCCGCGGCTATATCGGCCACGGTTTCGCTGTTAACGCCGCCGTCAACCTGGATCAACGTGGACAGGCCCTGCTCCCGGATCATGGTTTTCAAAGCCCGGATCTTATCCAGGGAATTGGGAATAAAACCCTGGCCGCCGAAACCCGGGTTGACGCTCATCACCACCACCAGCTCCAGATCTGCCAGAACCCAGCGCACGGCTTCCGGGGAGGTACCCGGATTAAGGGCCACCCCGGCCTTGACGCCGGCCTTTCTGATATACTGAACGGTCCGGTGCAGATGAGGGCAGGCCTCGGCATGCACGGCCAGGTAATCCGCCCCGGCCGAGACAAACTCGTCCAGGTAGCGATCCGGATCATTGATCATCAGATGAACATCCAGGGGCAACTCCGTCACCGTCCGGACCGCCTTGGCCACCATGGGACCGATGGTCAGGTTGGGCACGAAACAACCGTCCATGACATCCACGTGAATCCAGTCGGCCCCGGCCTGATCCACCGCCCGGACCTCTTCGCCCAGACGCGTGAAATCCGCCGACAGTATCGACGGAGCGATTTTCTTCATACCCTGATCTCCTGAGGTTACGATATTTTTAACCGGTCAGACTCAGCCGTGACCTACCAGCCGCCGAAAACGCGGCTATCAACCAGCTTTCTGTCCTCGTACAACAGCACGGTGGCGTCCCGACGCGACGGCACCAGGACCCATATTTCCGTGGCGGGCGCCTGGTAGCGATCGTAAATATCAGTAGACATGCCGAAGCAATTGACCGTTACTTTAATATGCCGGTTTAAGAAACCATTTTCAAGCCTGTAACGAAAAAGACGCGCTCCGCCGCCGCGGGCAGAAGCGTAAGGTCCTTCTTTGGTTTTCCGATTGACAACCAGATCAATCGGCTCCCCCTCGGTAATACAGGCTCCCGCCGGGGGCTGGTGGGAAACCACCGCGTTTATGGGCGCCTCCTGGTCAACCGAGGAAGTTACCTGTCCCAGGGACATGCCGGCTTTCTCCAGCCGCATTACGGCCGAGCCGAATGTTAATCCGCTCAGATCGGGCATGAGGTAGCGCCGGGGCCGGGGGCCCCGGCTGACCAGCAGGTTTACCGGCGCCTCCCGGCTGACCATGACGCCGGCCGGGGGGTACTGAGACATAATCTCATCAGCCGCGCGGCCATCAGCATAAGTTTCGGAAATAACCTCCAACCGCAACTCATTGGCCTCGATAACCAGGCGAGCCTGATCCAGGGTGTCTCCCCGCAAATCGGGCATGGGAATTTCCCGGGGACCTTTGGATATCACCAACTGCACATCACGGCCGGTTTTGATTTCCAGGCCCGGTTCCGGATGCTGATAAATAATATGATGCCGGGCGACCTGGTGGCTGTACTGATTATCCCGGACCTTGATATTGAGCCCCAGCTCCGACAGCCTCTCCAGGGCGCGGGTAACGTGTTTATCGGTCAGATCCGGCACGATGACGGTCTGCTCGCTTTTGGTCAACAGCACCACCGTGAAATAGGCGCTGACACCGACCAGTAAAGAAACGCCCGCGAACAGAGCGGCCAGTCGTATAATTTGTTTAATCATTACTTCTTCTTTAACCGGGCGCCGAAAAACCCGTCCAGGCCGTGGGAGTGAATGCCGCTTTTGAAATAACCGGTCTGATCAACCAGATCCCCGGCGGCACCGGCCATGATGCCGCCTTGGCTATCTATATCAAATTCCGGGTGCATATTCAAAAAAGCCTCTATGACCTGTTCGTTTTCTTCCGGCTCGCGACTGCACACCGCGTATAACAGGATACCGCCGGACCTGACCAGAGCGGCCAGACGATCCAGCAAACCGACCTGTTTTTTGTGGTGGCGCCGGATATCTTTCAGAGATACCGACCAGCGGGTATCCGGATTTTTGCGTACGACTCCCAACCCCGAACAGGGGCAGTCGGCAAAAACACGATCATATTCAGCCGGGCCTGGCAGACGGGTCTCCCGGGCAAGATCAGCGACGGTAGTTTTGACGTTGGTCACCCCCAGCCGATCCATTTCTTTTGCCAGCACGGCCAGCTTGCGACGGCTCCTGTCCACCGCCCGGATGGTGCCGCGGTTGTTCATCAACTGGGCGATATGGCCGGTTTTACCGCCGCGCCCGGCACAGGCGTCAAGAATGGTCTCCCCCGGCCCGGGATCAAAATAGCGACAAGCCAGCTGGGCGGCCTCGTCCTGAACCTGGAACCAGCCGTCCCGAAAGGCCGTCAGTTCGTCAACCGGCACCTCCGGAGAATGAAAACAAAGCGCGTAGGGCGAATACTCGCCCGGACGGACGTTCGCGACTTCACCGGCCAGGGCTTCCATCGTCCGGGCGGCATTGGTTTTCAAGGTATTGACGCGGACGGTTACCGGGGGGGCAGTATTGATGAGGCAGCCTGTCTTTTCGAGCTGGTCCCGGCCATAGCGGTCAAGCCACCGTTGCAGCAGCCATTCCGGCAGAGAATACCTGATCGCCAGGGCGGACACCCCCTGCTCGCTGACATCCGGCCAGGACACCTCTTTACGGTTCCGGATGGCGCCGCGCAGAACACCGTTGACAAAACCCGACAAATGGCGCGGAGCGACCTGGCCGGCCATGTTGACGGCGGCGTTGACGGCGGCATAATCCGGAATCCTGTCCAGGTAATAAATCTGAAACAGGCCCAGCCGCAGAATGTTTTTAATGACGGGATCAATCCGGTCAAAAGGCGTTCTGGAGAACCTGTCGATCAACCAATCCAAGGCGCTGCGATGACGCAGTACTCCGTAAACCAGGGTAGTTACCAGAGCCCGTTCCCGCCGGTCCGGCACAAGGGCCGCCGTCATCTTATTTTCCATAATGCTGTCAAGCGTGTTCCGGCCGGTCTCAAGGGCGTTCAATATGGAGAGGGCCACGGAACGCGCGTCGGATTGAACGGTCTTCATAGCTGCTGGTCTCGTAAAAGCCCCCAACCGGGACGGCCAGGTAAAAGTTCAGGGTCGAGTGACCGGCCTGGCGCCTTGACCCGCCTGTTTCATGAAATATTCCGGCCGAAATTCCGGGAAAGAGTCCGCCCCAGCCGATCCTTTTGGAATAATCGGTGACCGGCCTGGCGCCTTCCCGGCATGGTCGCGAGGTGTCAGGAGGATTCCGGGTCAGCCCTCCCTCAGGATAAGACACTGTTTTCGGGAATGGGACAGCCCCTGAGAAAATCGCCGATATCCATAATTTTACCGGAAGCACCCTGAAGGGTCAAAATTGAGAGGGCGTCCTGACCGGCCTTAACCCGAAGTTCTCCGGGAAAACCCTGAATGACCGTGCCCGGAGCAGCCGAGGCCTGACTTTTAACGGCTTTTGCCCGCTGAATGTTAAGCCGCCTGTCACCCCAGATGGTATGGGCGCCCGGCCAGGGGGTCATCCCCCGGATGAAATCCACCAGCCTCTCGGCCGGTCGGGACCAGTCCACGCGCCCGTCGGCTTTTGTCAGCCGGGGGGCGTAGGTAACCAGATTGTCATCCTGGGCAACCGGGTCGGCTTCTCCGGCGACAATTGCCCGGACGGTGCGACTCAATAGGGCGGCGCCGATTTCCGCCAGGCGATCATGCAGTTGACCGGCTGTTTCCTCCGGAAGAACAGGCACTTTCTCCGTCAGAATAATATCGCCCGCGTCCATGGCCTCGGTCATAAAAATGCTGGTCACCCCTGTTTCCCGCTCGCCGTTAATAATGGCCCATTGGATCGGAGCCGGTCCGCGGTATGCCGGTAATAATGAAGGATGAATATTAACGGCCCCCCGGGAAGGCAAATCCAGCACAGACCGGGGCAGAAGCGCCCCATAAGCCACCACTACCAGCAAATCGGGGGCCAGGGCCGCGATCCGATCCAGAACTTCCCGCGAGCCCGGGGAATCCGGCTGAATTGTCCGGCAGCCGTGGTTTTCCGCGGCTGTTTTCAGCGGCGGGGGAGACAGCTTCCGGCCGCGACCCCGGGGCCGGTCCGGCTGAGTCACCACCAGGGGGAGGTGGTGACCGTCCCGGATCAGGGCGTCAAGCCCCGGCACGGCGAAATCCGGCGTCCCCATATAAACAATGGTAAGCCGATCTCTCATGACGATTTCCGCATTTTCCTGACTTTCTTTTTATACAACTCCCGTTTCAAACGGCTGGTTCTGTCCAGCAGCAGAATACCGTTTAAATGATCGGTTTCGTGCTGCAACACCACCGCTTCCATATTTTCAGCCGTGATGGCCAGCGGCCGGCCCTGCCGGTCCAGGCCTTTTACTTCCACCCGGGCGGACCGTTTGAGATCCGTGCGAAATTCCGGCAGACTCAGACAACCCTCTTTCTCCGAAATATACTCTCCCTCGGCGGAAACAATTTCCGGATTAAGGACGACCTGATATTGTCTTTTATGGCGCTCTTCGGAAAGGTCATAAATTATAATACGGCTGTCACTATTCACCTGCACGGCTGCCAGACCGACTCCCTGCCTGGCGTACATGGTGTCGGCCATATTATCGATCAGTTTCTGAACCTCCGGATGTTCCGGATCTTCCACCACCCGGGCCGGACGCCGCAGAATCAGAGCCGGGAAAGTAACTATCTCCAGTATAGCCATGGTCTAACCCGAATATTTCATGAAATTTGTGATAATAAATAGTTTATTAAATTATTTCGTTTACTTATACTATATTTGATGTACTCGTAAAAAGTCCAGATTTACCATATTTCGTCACCCCGGCGGAGGCCGGGGTCCAGTAAAATCAAATAGTTCTGGATTCCGGCTTTCGCCGGAATGACGATGTAAAGACTTTTTACGAAGCCATCATATTTAGCAGTCCTTTTAAAATTACAAATTGCCAATAACCACCTGAAATTTATTGATTAAATAACTGTGGTCGAAAAAATTCATGAAATATCCGGGCTAAAAACCCTTTTCGGTAAGGAGTTGCCCGGCCAGTTCAATATCTTTTTGAATCTGCGCCTTGAGTTCATCAATACCGGAAAATTTTTTCTCATCCCGAATCCGATAAATAAAATCAACCCTGAGCTGATCACCGTTAATCACCTGGTTAAAATCAAGAAGATGTACTTCCACCGTGAAAATATGATCTTCAAAAGTCGGGCTGTAGCCGATATTGGCCACACCCCGGTATTTTTTTGATTGATGTGTAACCATGACGGCGTAAACGCCGGACAGCGGACAGAGCTCATCAGCCAGTTCAAGGTTGGCCGTGGGAAACCCCAGGGAACGGCCTCCCCGGCCCCGACCGCTGACGACCTCGCCGCGTATCTGGTAATACCGCCCCAGCATCTCCCGGGCCGCTTCCATATCCCCTTCATTTACCAGATTGCGAATAACGGTGCTGCTTATTTTTGGTGAATAGCTGGCAAGGGCCACCTTTTCCAGGCAGATCAGCTCAAATCCGGATTTTCCGGCCGCCTTTTTCAGAAAATCAATGTCACCCTCCCGGTTACGACCAAAAGCGTAGTCTTCTCCCACCACCATGGCCTTCATGCCGATCCGGTTGATCAGAATATCTTCAACAAACTCGCCGGCTGTTA
This sequence comes from Desulfosudaceae bacterium, assembly GCA_046539175.1. Classification (GTDB taxonomy): domain Bacteria; phylum Desulfobacterota; class Desulfobacteria; order Desulfobacterales; family Desulfosudaceae; genus CAYTQK01. The sequence continues at coordinate 490 of JBKHHL010000036.1, read as the reverse complement.
TGCCGGCAAAGGTCCTGGTAAAGGGAATGCAGATACAGACATCAATCCCGTTGGCGGCGATCAGCTCTGTTTTCTGCTCCTTAAGAGTAATCAGCGCCGGCATTTTTTTTCTGGATAGAACCCGCAAGGGATGGGGATCAAAGGTAATCACCACCGAAGTTCCCCGGATCTGTTCGGCTTTTTCCCGCAAAGCTCGAAACAGGGCCTGATGTCCCTTGTGCACCCCGTCAAAATTGCCGATAGTGACGACCGCGCCGGGATAAGGCTTTTTGATTTGATTTAGGTCCTCAACAAGCTGCATTGATTTTTGACAACCTCTCTTTGGCCATGACAGATATTATTCTTGACAAGAGCCCTGAAAAGAATATATATAAAAAATTTTTATGGCCGACGCAATAATTATTATTTGATACGCATTATATCATGTCTGGTTGTGCCGAAGTGGCGGAATTGGTAGACGCGCTAGGTTCAGGGTCTAGTGAGGGTTTCC
>JBKHHL010000164.1:0-5558 GCA_046539175.1 Desulfosudaceae bacterium | reverse complement strand
CGAGGTAGGGACTTTTTACGAAGCCGTCAAATATGAAGGTAAAACCGGAATGAAAACAAGGCTGCAAAAACTACGGAATATCGGTATCAGCGCCCATATCGATTCAGGCAAGACAACCCTGACCGAACGGATTCTGTTTTACACCAAGCGCATTCACGCTATTCACGACGTCAAAGGCAAAGACGGCATCGGCGCCACCATGGATTCCATGGAACTGGAAAAGGAACGGGGCATCACCATTGCTTCGGCAGCCACTTTCTGCCAGTGGAAATCGCATAACATCAATATTATTGATACCCCGGGACACGTCGATTTCACCATCGAAGTGGAACGATCCCTGAGCGTGCTGGATGGCGCCATCCTGGTCCTCTGCGCCGTGGGCGGAATTCAGTCCCAATCCATTACCGTTGACCGCCAGATGAAACGATACCAGGTACCCTGCCTGGCTTTTATTAATAAATGCGATCGCAGCGGCGCCGATCCCGAACGGGTAACCGCTCAATTACGCGATAAACTCGGCCACAACGCCGTTATGTTGCAGCTTCCCATCGGACTGGAAGCGGACTTTACCGGCGTGGTCGACCTGGTCCGGATGCAGGCCGTTTATTTTGAAGGGGAGAGCGGCGAGAATGTCAGGGTCGGTGATATCCCCCCGGAACTGCGGGAACAGGCGATGACCAGGCGGGAATCCCTGCTTGATGCCGCCTCGGCTTTTTCCGAGGAGCTGACCGACGCCATCCTGGAAGACGAAATGGTCTCCGAAGAAATTCTGGTCAAGGCCATTCGTGAAGGCGCCCTGGCCCGGCAGCTGACCCCTGTTCTGGTAGGATCGGCTTATAAGAACCGGGGCGTGCAGCCGTTATTGGACGCTGTTATCGATTACATGCCTTCCCCGGAAGACATTGAAAAAACCGCTCTGGACGCGACCGATGAGATGCGGCCGGTGCCGTTGAGCCATGATCCGGAAAAACCGGTGGTAGCCCTGGCTTTTAAGCTTGAAGACGGCCGGTTCGGGCAGTTGACTTATATCCGGGTTTATCAGGGCGACCTGAAAAAAGGCGATAACGTAAAAAACGTCCGAACCGGCAAGAAAATCCGGGTCGGCCGACTGGTCCGCATGCACGCCGATCAGATGGAGGATGTGGCGGATATTCCGCCCGGTGGGATCGGGGCTCTGTTCGGAGTGGAATGCGCTTCCGGCGACACTTTTGTTGATCCTGATCTTAACCTGAGCATGACTTCCATTCTGGTGCCGGAACCGGTTATCTCCCTGGCCGTCAGTCCCAAAGACAATAAATCCGAAACCGCCATGGCCAAGGCCCTGGGACGATTTTCCCGGGAAGATCCCACCTTTAAAACTTTTGTGGACCAGGAGACCAACGAAACCATCATCCAGGGCATGGGGGAGTTGCACCTGGAAGTTTACCTGGAAAGAATGCGACGGGAATACGGCGCCGAGGTTTCCGCCGGCAGCCCGCAGGTGGCTTACCGGGAGACGATTGTCCGGCAGGTACCCTTCAATTACACCCATAAAAAACAGACCGGCGGGGCGGGGCAGTTCGGTCGCGTGGCCGGCTTCCTGGAACCGGCCCCGGGCGAAGGCTTTGTTTTTGAAAACAAGGTTACCGGCGGGGCTATTCCCACCCAGTATATCTCTTCGTGTGAAAAGGGCTTTCAAAAATGCCTGGAAAAAGGTCCCTGGCTGGAATTTCCGGTAGTGGATGTGCGTGTTGTCATTAATGACGGCGCCTCACATTCGGTTGATTCTTCGGAAATGGCTTTTGAAAGCGCCGCCCGGGGAGCTTTTCTGGAGGCTTATCGCAAAGCCGGGCCGGTTCTGCAAGAGCCGATCATGAAAGTGTCAGTGGAATCTCCGGACGAATTTCAGGGCAGTGTCATGAAACTGCTCAACCAGCGGCGGGGAATTATTATCGGCTCCCAGGATGAGGGGGCGGTCAGTGTTATTGAAGCCCATGTCCCCCTTTCGGAAATGTTCGGATTTTCCAATGTGCTGCGCTCCTCCACCCAGGGCCAAGCTAATTTCACCATGGAATTTTTAAGTTACCAGCAGGTGCCGGCCGCTGTTTCGGAGGAAATCGAACGGCAACGAAACAAACAACAGGAGAAAACCTAATGCAGCCGGAAACCATTGTTATTCCCGACGCCCTGGCCTTAACAGCCGATATAACCGAAAAAGCTTTGTCCGCCGGCGGCATCGGCGCGGTGGTCGGCCGGGCAGGCGTGGGCAAGACACCACTGATCGTTCAGCTGGCCTTGCACGCCATGCTTCAGAATCACAACGCTCTACATATAAATCTCTCTGAAACTGTTCAGAAAACCGATTTATGGTATCGGGAAATCTGTTCCCGCTTAACGGATAAATATAAAGGACCCGGCAAAGACAAGCCGGCGGACAAGACCCTTTTCTGTGACCGCTTTTTTAATCGCCGTTTTATCATGACCCTCAAGGTCTCCGGTTTTTCCGTGGACGCCATCAGGGAGCGGGTCCAGGATTTAAAAACCCAGGATGTCTTTGCACCGGACCTGCTGGTTATCGACGGCCTTTCCTTTGATAGCCCTCAACGGGAGACGGTCGAACAATTGCGGGAGTTAAGCCGGTCGCTGTCCGTGCGCACCTGGATCACGGTGGGCGCCCATAGGGAGGAGAAGCGTGATGACCTGGACCGTCCGGCCCGTATGGCCGAAATAGCCGATTTGCTTGACCTGGCCTGGGAGCTGGTGCCGGATTCCGACAACGGACGGATTTACATCAAATCCTTGTCATGCGGGCAGGACGACGCGGAACCATCCCGGGACAGGCTCTTTATGGAGCCTTCTTCCATGCTTTTGAATGTCATTGACGGGTGACAACTTCCCGTAATATTGTTCAGTCTTTTTGTTTTACGCCCTCAAGATCCCGCAGAAAATCATCTATGGCCTTAAAAACGCGAACGGCTCCTTCTCCATTGATTATGCCGTGGCGTTCATAATTGAGCAGCAGGTATTCCTTGCGGCGGGAAGCTATTTTTTCAAATATTCGCCGCGATCCCGCCGGTGATACCACCGGATCGGCCTGAGATTGAATAATCAGAGCGGGGATATTTATGGCAGCCAGGCTCTTTTCGACCGTTTCCATGAGCTTACCCATTTCCGCTATACCGGCTATGGGGTTCCGGGTATAATTTATATGCGGATTCTCGGGCTGATTGGCGATAAATTCACTGTGGCTGTTCTGAGAACGGATTCTCTTGGTCAACCGGTTCCACGTGTTTACCACCGGTACGAAATTGCTGTAAAAATCCTGTAATTTTAAAGGCGGGGAAACCGCGAAAACCCCGGCTGCTCCGTTCATCCGCGCCGCCAGGCCAAGCGCCAGGCCGGCCCCCATGGAAAAACCGCCGATATAGAACGTTTCACACAAGTTGCGGATAATGGCGTACCCCTCATCCACGGACTCTTCCCATTCCGGAAAGGCGCGGGCGGCCAGGTCGTCGGGAGAGGTGCCGTGTCCGGCCAGGCGGGGGCAATAGACCGTGTATCCCTGACGGTTCAAATGCCGGGCCAGGGCCTTAACTTCCAGGGGAGCGGCCAGGTAACCATGGATAAGAACCAGGCCGGGCCGGCCGGTTTGACCGCGAAACAGACACGGCCGCCCGATATTTTTCTTTTTAGATTCTCCCTTAACGGCATAATGGGCGTACTCTTTTTCAAACCTGAAGTCGGCCTGCTGAATCAGATACCGGGCGACCTGCCGGCGAATACTCTCGGTTGATTCCAGGGACAGCCGGCGGATGATCTCTTGAAGCCCGGCCAGCGGTTCCACCTCGTTGGCTATGATAACGACCGGATTTTCCACCCGGGTTTGCAGGGAGTCCGGCTGAACGAACAGATCAGAATTTTTTATCAGCACCCGGCCTTCCCGTTGAATAATGCCGGTTTCTTCGGCAATGTCCAGAAAATTGGCATATTTACCATGGCGGTCATCGGTCAGCAGGCGGACCTGACTCTGGGAACAGCTGGTATGCCGGAAGAGGCCTGGTTTCAGGAAAGACAATTCGGTCAGGCTCAGAAACACCCGGCGTCGGAAATCATCCTCGTCAATGCGTTCTACCGGCAGATGTTTCAATATCGAGGCAAAAAGGTGGTCATGATTAACAGTGGTCATGCTGTAAATGGAGGCCATGTAGCGTTCCATGATGCGCACGGCCGTTGCCCGGAGCATTTTTTTGGCTACGATGGAATCGTTGAAATCGATTTGCGCTTTTAATTCTATGTTTTCCCGGATAACAGCCGGTGTCATGAAACGGGTCATGGGAATGGGTTCGCCGAAACGGATATCAATATCAGTATCCGACATGAGCATGGTGCTTTCGGCCTGTAATTCTTCGATGGCTTTGGCCGATAAATTATCAAACATTCCCTGGGCCAGGCTGCTGAGATTGTTTTCCCTGGCCCGAATAGGGTAGTAGGTGATGTTAACGGGTACCAGGCAGGTGGATTTGTCGACTACCTCGTCGATGGTGTTAATTCCGAATATGTTCAACAGCCGCCTGGCCTCATCCGGGTAAATGGTTGTCATCTTTTTTAAACGTTCGCGGTAAAATTCGGTTCTCAAGGCCAGGGTGGCGGCGCCGGTATGGGGAGGGTGCTTGCCGGCCGAAGTGGAAATCAGGAAGCGTTTCTGCTCATTGACCACCTCGAATATTTTTTTGTTTTTGACCATGCGGCCTTCCGGAAAAATAATCCAGGCCGCCTCATTGGTCAGCAGACTTTTAACAATTAATTGATCCCGGTCCGGCGCGGCCGTGGAAAGGGCGCCCACTTTTTCCAAAAAGGCTCCCAGGCCGCCTTTGAACAAATTGTGATCAGCCAGGGACCAGATAGTCCGGCTGGTCAGCTTGTCGAGATAGTAGGGCAGCAGAATGGTCTCAGCCCGGGTAAAATGATTGCTGACAAAAATAACCGGATTGTCGGGGGGGATGTGATGTTGATCATGAATATTTATGCTGGGTCGGATGAGGGCGGACATGATCCGCAAGGCAAGACCGGTGGTGCGATAGGCATACCGATTCATCAGAGGTACCTTTGGTCCATAAGCGTGAATCCCCCGGGTGGGCTGGAGCCACCGAGGAGATTCGAACTCCTGACCTACGCATTACGAGTGCGTTGCTCTGCCTGCTGAGCTACGGTGGCCTCTGGGCCTTATTATTGAGCTGATACTGCCGAGAAACCGGAAAATTGTCAAGCGTGAAATTGTGTTCAGGCCAGCCCTGACTTGCCAAATTATTTAACCACCGGAGTCACTCCCACCGAGACCGTTGAATTTTTATTTTGGACAATAGCGATAATTTTATGATATATAAATAAAGTAATTATCCAGAAATTGAGGACCAATCTTGATGGCTTCGTAAAAAGTCCAATATCTTCGTTACGCGCAATCACTCAGAATTTCACGTACTATAAGTACGCTGCATTCTTCGTGATTGCGCAAGCCTTGATCTTGAACTTTTTACTTTGCCATCCCGATTTGGGCTTTTTACGAGTTTGTCAATCTTGAT
>JBKHHL010000035.1:0-19368 GCA_046539175.1 Desulfosudaceae bacterium | reverse complement strand
CCACCAGCTTACCCCGTCGGGCCTGTTGCGATCGGCCGGTGAAAGTGTTATTTTATTAAATTGGATGGATTCGTAAAGTCCATTTTGAGATGGCAAAGTAAAAAGTTCGGAATCAAGGCGCAGTGTTTTACGAGGAATTCAGCGCGCATGAAATTCCGGGAAAAACGCTGCAACGCAGCCGGCCGCCTTGCGGCAATCGGACTTTTTACGAAGCCATCAACCTGAAGGGACGTGAAATATTGAAGGCCATGGACGCCGGAATAACCGTCTCAGGACTTTATCAGGTTGTAAATCGGGGGAAACACCATGAAGCCACCGGTAACAGAATCCGGACCGGACCGGGACCATAAGAATTTTGCCGTTATCGGCGGCGGCAAGGTAGGCGTTGCCCTGGCCAGGCAACTTCTGGCCGCCGGCTACACCTCAACCGGGATAGCCTGCCGGACAAAGGGCTCCGCTGAAAAAGCAGCCGATCTTGCCGGCCTCACCGTATCCACCTCCACCCCCTGGCAGATAACCATCAACGCCGGAATTGTTTTTATCACCACTCCGGACAGCGCCATTGCTGACACCTGCCGGGATATTACCGCTCACCAGGGATTCGGGCCCGGGGCGGTGGTACTTCATTGCAGCGGCGCTTTGCCTTCTACCATTCTGACCGTGCCGGACAACATGGATATTGCCCGGGGATCTTTTCATCCCCTGCAGAGTTTTGCCACCACCGACATTGCCGGCAATCCCTTTCAGGGTATTATTGCCGCTGTCGAAGGAGATCCACCAGCGGTAACCATGGCGCAAGCCATCGGCCGCTCTCTCGGGACTACCTGCTTTGAAATAAAAACCGAGGGTAAAAGCCTCTACCATGCCGCCGCGGTAGTCGCCTCCAACTATCTGATCACGCTTCTCGAAAACGCTTTAACCCTGCTGGAAGCAGCCGGTATTGACCGGGCTGACGCCCTGGCCATCCTGCGTCCGCTTATCAAGGGCACCCTGGCCAACATTGACCGGGCGGGCATTCCCCAGGCGCTGACCGGTCCGGTGGCCCGGGGAGACCTCGACACCATCGCCGCCCACCTTGACAACATCAGTACCGAAACCTCCAACCTGCTGCCGTTTTACAAAATGATGGGAGAATTCACTATCCCCATCGCTCTTGCCAAAGGCACCCTGTCCGAAGCCGCGGCCCACCGACTTCAGGAACTTTTCAAAACCTCCTCAGGTCCGTCCGAAACAGGATAATATCATGATAATAATCGATTAGCCTGTAAACTGCCATTGACTTTGATTATAAAATTTTGTAAAATTTAATAATTTGGTGTAAAAAAAATAACCCTTGGCGTAATCCGGCAAACAATCCGCGTTTTTCAATTATTTAATTGATAAAAAGATCAGGATAACCCCTGAAAGGCAAACAGATCATGACCATCGGCAATAAAATCACTTTGCGCATCGTTGTAGGGTTGCTGGTCTTGGTAATCGCCCTGACAACCTCGATATCCATTCTGATTTTCAATCAGAATCGCCGGGCTTCAGAAAAAACCATTGACCGCACTTTCAATATCATCCGGGAGAACATTCTGTCCCAGCGTCAGGACCTGATCGATAAGGCCACATACGTGGCTTCCGCGGGAGACATGGGCACTCAGCTCCAATTTCTGGCCGAAGAAAAGGAGAATCCCAACAATATCCTGACCGAAAGCTCTTTCCAGGACATCGCCGATACTCTTTATGATACCATTCAATCAAGCCAGCTTTATAAAATTGCCATATACGATATAGACGGGGACTTAACCGCCTTTGCCTTAAAAACCGACGAGGGAATCACCATCGGTTATCCGGGGCGCGGTCTGAGTGATGCTGCTTATTACACCGCCCAGGTACCTCCCGGCACCAAGCTTGATCAGGTTATCTGGGAAACCCGGGAAAATGTTCCCGGCATCCAGGATAATGTGGCCGGTAAAGACTTTTCCGACGGTGAACAGGCCGGTTTTTCAGTCAAAGACAAATTTCTGACCATCACCGCCCTGTCGCCCTGTAACGCGCCGGCTTTTAACGAAGACACCGGCGAAATGGAAGAGGCGCAGGTGGGATTCGCCCTGGCTGAACAGCGCCTTGACAAAAAATTCGTGGATAAACTAACAAGTCTGACCAACACCGATATAAACATTTTCGTCAAGAAACAATTGTCCGTCGGTACCCTGCCTGATTTTTCTTCTGTGTCCCGGGAATATCCGTCACTTTCAGATCAATGGAGCCTGAACCAGCAGGCGGTCCTGTCCGATAAAATCACCATAGAAGAATCCGGTTCCAGCTATTTTGCCGGCCACCTGCCGATTTATTGCGGGTCAGAATGCACCGCTTCCATTGTCACCCTGATTTCAACCGAGACAGCCCGGGCCAACACCATACAGACCATAAAAATCCTTCTGCTTATTTCCCTGGTCTGCTGCCTCATCCTGGTTCCCATCAGCATGGTGCTGACCCGAGTCATTATCCGCCCGATTTCAATGGTGGTGGAAGGATTAAAAAATATTGCCAAGGGAAAGGGGGACCTGACCCGCCGTCTTGATATCAAAACAGCTGATGAAGTCGGAGAACTGGCCAGCTGGTTCAACTCCTTTATCGAAACCATGCAGACTATGATCCAGGACATTACCCAGCATGCCCATACCCTGGAGAGCGCCTCCAGCGATCTTTCCAGCCTGTCCAGCCAGATGTCAAGCGGTTCAGCCACCGTCTCTTCCAAGGCCGGCTCAGTTGCCAAGGCGGCGGAACAGACCAGCAACAAAATCAACACTGTTGCCACGGCCATGGAGGAAAGCACCACCACCCTGCAATCCATTGCCTCTTCCGCGGAACAGATGACGGCCACCATTTCCGATATCGCCCAGCACTCGGCTTCAGCCAGTTCCATTACCGAAAACGCCGTCACGGAAACCAAAAAAGCCTCCCAACAGATTGACGAACTAGGCCAGGCAGCCGAAGAGATCGGCATGGTCACCGAAACCATTACGGAAATATCGGAACAGACCAACCTGCTGGCCTTGAATGCCACTATTGAAGCCGCCCGGGCCGGAGAAGCCGGTAAGGGATTCGCCGTGGTAGCCGATGAAATCAAGCAGCTGGCCCGTCAAACCGCAGACGCCACCGAACAGATCAAGGAAAAAATTACCGGCATCCAGGATTCGACCTCTACTACCGTTCAGAGTATTGACAATATCATGAAGGTTATCGAAGAAGTAAACAGCATCGTGGCCACCATCGCCACGGCGGTGGAGGAACAATCCCTGACCACCAAGGAGATCGCCTCCAACGTCAGCCAGGCTTCAAGCGGCATCCAGGACACCAATAATGAACTGGCCTACAGCTCCTCGGTAACCGTCAATATCGCCAGTGAAATTTCCGGAGTGAACCAGTCCGCGGAGGAGATGTCGCAGACCAGTGAAAAACTCAACCACAACGCCGCTGACCTGAAACAGCTTTCTGAAAAGCTGATTCAGATGGTGGGCAGATTCAAAGTTTGACGGTCCCGCCCGCGGAAATTGTTTTATTCCGCGGGCGGCCAGCCTGTCTTAATTCTTTCGGGGGTAGCGACTGTTTCCGGCTGGTTGCCTTTTTTTACCCCATTGGTCAGCCCCGGGCAGGGTCCGGCAACGGGTGTTTACAGCCGGATATCCTAACAGCGCCTCAATCTGATCGGTCAGCGCCGCGCCGGGATCGACCCGCAAAGACTCCGGCAGAGCGATCAGGGTACTGCCGCCATTACCGGCGACAGTCAGATGGAGAAAGCCCCGGCAGGCGCCGGGATGCTCCGACATAATCGCTTTTAACTGCCGCAGAGTGTCACTGTCGGTAACCCGTTCATCAATCCGACAGTGCAGGCTCGGCTGCCATGCTTCTTCGGCCTTTTCCAGAGGCACTACCCGATCGGCGTGAAGAGAAACCGCTGTTTCAGATTTTTCCAGGGAGCCTTCCACAAAAACCACCGCGTCTTCCACCAGCAACTGCTCAACCATCTCGAAAACAAGCGGGAAAACGACTGTTTCCAGAGATCCATACCCGTCCTCCAGGGTGAAAGTGGCCATCTGCTTATCGGCTTTAGTGCGCTTGCGCTTAATAGCGGCAATGCTCCCGCCGATGATAACCCGTTCCTTATCATTTTTGTCCTGTACCGTCATGGAATCGGCGTTGGCGTACTTCTTAAAAGTGTCCCGGTATTCCGAAAGGGGATGGCCGGTAACGTAAAAACCCAGGGCCTCCTTTTCAAAGGAGAGCCGCTGCCTTTTTTCCCACTCCTCGATTTCGGGCAGAGTCGGGGCGTTCATGGACATCATGTCCTCGCTCATATCAAACAGGCTCATCTGCGAGTCCGCCTTTTCCTTCTGGATGGTCTGTCCGTGGGCCAGGGCATCTTCCAGCACCGCCATCATCTGCGAACGAGCGGCACCGGTGGAATCAAAAGCTCCACACTTGATCAGGCTTTCCAGAACCTTCTTGTTCACTTTGAACAGGCTGACCCGTTCACAGAAATCAAACAGGGAGTCAAAGGCGCCGTTCCGGTCCCGTTCTTCCAACAGGGCTTCAATGGCGGCTTCACCCACATTTTTGACCGCCAGCAGCCCGAAGCGGATGCACCCCTCAGTAACGGTAAATTTTTTGTGACTTTCATTGATATCCGGCGGCAAAATTTCAATCCCGGCCATCCGGCATTCAGCGATAAATTTGACGACATTATCCGAATTGACCATGGCGCTGGTCAGCAAAGCCGCCATGTATTCCACCGGAAAATTGGCTTTCAGATAGGCTGTCTGATAGGCGATCAGGGCATAGGCGGCGCTGTGAGACTTATTGAATCCGTAACCTCCGAAAAACTCGATCTGCTCGTACAATTTCAGGGCGTCGTTCTTATCAATATGGTTGGCCTGAGCTCCTTCGATAAAATATTCCCGGTGTTCGGCCATCATGGCCGCGATCTTCTTGCCCATGGCCTTGCGCAGATCATCGGCGGTACCCATGGAATATCCGGCCACCACCCGGGCGATTTCCATAACCTGTTCCTGGTAAAGAATAACCCCGTAGGTCTCTTTTAAAATCGGTTCCAGTTGGGGCAACAGATAAGTCACCTTTTCCCGGCCGTGTTTTCTGGCCACAAAATCATTTACCATGTTGCTGCCCAGCGGACCGGGACGGTAAAGGGCGACCAGGGCGACGATGTCGGAAAAAACCGCCGGTTTCATCTTGACCAGTAATTCCTTCATGCCGGAGCTTTCCAGCTGGAACACGCCGGTAGTATCGCCCTGGCAAAGCAGCTGATAGGTCTTTTCGTCATGCAGGTCAATACGGGACAGATCCGGCGGTACCTGGCCCTGTTCCTCCAGCAGCCCCAGGGTGTCATTAATGACCGTCAGGTTACGCAAGCCCAGCAGATCCAATTTGACCAGGCCGATATCTTCGACGCACTTCATGTCGTACTGGGTCAACACTTCGCCCTGATTGTCGGAGTACAGGGGCAGATAAGATACCAGGGGTTTGTCACCGATAACAACCCCGGCGGCGTGAGTGGAGACATGCCTGGGAAGCCCTTCCAGCAGCTGGCTGGCTTTCATCAACTCCTGGAAATCGGACCGGGAGTTGATCAATTTCTTTAATTCCGGTTCTTTTTTCAAGGCGTCAGCCAGGTTTTCACTGTCAAGAGGGACCATCTTGGCGATTTTATCCACCTCGAACAGGGGAATATCCAGTACCCGGCCCACGTCCCTGATGGCGCCCCGGCTCTTCATGGAGCCGAAAGTGATAATATGGGCCACATAATCATGGCCGCCGTATTTTTCGACCAGATAGTGATAAACCTTTTCCCGGCCGTTGATGCAGATGTCGACGTCGATATCCGGCATGCTTTTCCGCTCCGGGTTTAAAAACCGTTCAAAGAGCAGGCCGTGTTCAATAGGATCCAGATCGGTAATGCCCAGGCAGTAGGAGACCAGGCTGCCCGCGGCCGAGCCCCGGCCGGGCCCTATCGGAATATTGTTATCGCGGGCATATTCGATAAAATCGCCCACAATCAGAAAATAACCGGGAAATTCCATTTGATTGATAACACCGATTTCATAATCCAGCCGCTCCCGGTAGACCGATTCATCGACATCTTCTTTTTTGCGCTTAATCAGCTTAAGACGCTGCTCAAAGCCCTGCCTGACTTTGTCTGCAAACAGTTCAGCGATAGTCTGGCCGGGGGGTGTCTCAAACTGGGGAAAATGAAGGGTCTTAAAATCAAATTCCAGATTGCAGCGCTCGGCGATGGCCACGGTATTTTCGGCCGCCCCGGGAAAAGGAGCCAGAAAATCGACCATCTCCCGTCCGGATTTGAAATTCAGCTGATTGGTTTCAAACCGGAAGCGGCTCGGATCGTTTATGGTTTTACCGGTCTGCAGGCACAAAGACAATTCGTGAACGCTGCTGTCACTTTCATCCAGGTAGTGACAGTCGTTGGTACCCACCAGCGGCAGGGACAGCCGGTCGCTCATGTCGGCCAGGGCGTCATTTATTTCTTTCTGGGCCGGGATGCCGTTATTCTGTATTTCCAGAAAAAAATTATTCTCTCCCAGAGTCCGGCTGTACCATTGAGCGACCGCATCCGCCTCGTCGGTCCTGCCCGCGCTTAACAACTGCGGGATCTCTCCTTTGAGACAGGCGGACAAACCGATCAGGCCGGAGCTGTACCGGGACAAAAGATCCTTGTCAATGCGGGGCTTGTGATAAAAACCTTCCAGGACCGCGACCGAGGCCAGCTCGCACAGATTGTGATAGCCGTCCATGTTTTCCGCCAGCAAAACCAGGTGGGCCATCCCGTCATGATCTTGCGGCGTTTTGTCGGCAATGGTCCGCGGCGCCAGGTAGAACTCACAGCCGATGATCGGGCGAATGCCCTTGTCGACCGCCGCTTTGTAAAAATTGACCGCCCCGAACATGTTGCCGTGATCGGTCATGGCCACCGCCCGCATGCCCAGGGAGGCGGCCCGTTCTACCAAGGCTTTGATGCGAATGATACCGTCCAGCAAGCTGTATTCGGTGTGAACATGCAGATGAACAAAATCAGGCTCTTTTTCCCGTGTCATAAAACAACCTCGTCAACCCGCGGCGGATCTCCCCGAATCTCCCCGAATCTCCCCGGCCCTCAATGCCCCGTAGAATGATGGCTTGGTGAAAGTTCTCCCTCTGACATCAGGAGAAGCGAAGTCGCGGGGCACGCCTCCGCGGCGGCGGCGCCAGGGATGTCCGCGGAATCCGGCGCGGCAAAGAAAGGGACCTTTCCCGAAGCGACCTCTTTTTACGAAGCCATCTTAGTCAAGGCGATAGTTGGGGGCCTCTTTGGTAATAATAACATCATGGACATGACTCTCCCGAAGGCCGGCCGGGCTTATTTTGACAAACCTCGCCCGTTCCCGGAGCTCGTCAATAGTACGGCAGCCCAGGTAACCCATTCCGGCTTTCAGGCCGCCCAGGAGCTGCACGATATTATTGGCGATGGGGCCTTTGTAGGGAACCCGGCCGACAATGCCTTCCGGTACCAGCAGGTTGTCATCAACCTCCTCGGTCTGGTAATAACGGTCCTTACTGCCCTGCTTCATAGCCTCTACCGAGCCCATGCCCCGGTAGACCTTATAACTCCGCCCCTGGTACAGCACGGTCTCACCGGGACTTTCTTCGGTTCCGGCGAACAACCCTCCCAGCATGACGGTATTCGCTCCGGCCGCCAGAGCCTTGGCTATATCCCCGGAAAACTTTATGCCGCCATCAGCGATCAGGGGAACACCGCTTTTATTGGAAATGGATTTACAGTTCATGATGGCGGTCAGCTGCGGCATGCCCACCCCGGCCACCACCCGGGTGGTGCAGATAGATCCCGGGCCGACGCCGATCTTGACCCCGTCTACCCCGGCCTTGATCAGATCCTCGGCTCCCTTACCGGTACAGACGTTGCCGGCAATAACATCGATATGAGGAAAAGTGGCCTTGAGCATTTCCACGGTTTGAATGACGTTGCGGGAATGACCGTGCGAGGTATCAATAACTACAGCATCCACTCCGGCATCGGACAGGGCCTGGGTCCTTTGTTCGGTTTCCTCCCCGACTCCGACCGCGGCACCGACCCGAAGCCTGCCCAGCTTGTCCTTACAGGAGAGCGGATATTTTTTTAATTTTTCAATATCCTTCATGGTGATCAGGCCCACCAGCTCACCGCCCTTGTTCATCACCAGCAGTTTTTCAATTTTATGCTGGTGCAGCAGCTCCTTGGATTCATCCAGAGATATGCCTTCCGGAACCGTGACCAGGTTCTTGCTGGTCATTATCTCGGACACCTTTTTCTCCAGGTTGGTTTCAAACCGGAGGTCCCGGTTAGTGACGATGCCCACCAGCTTACCGGCCCGGGTCACCGGCACCCCGGAGATATTGTAGTTTCGCATCAAGTCCAGCACCGAACTGATGGGTTTTTCAGGATCGGTGGTAACCGGATCCACGATCATGCCGCTTTCTGACTTTTTTACCCGGCCTACTTCACGGGCTTGATTGTCGATACTCATATTTCTGTGAATAATCCCCATGCCCCCGGCCCGGGCCATGCTGATAGCCGTAGCCGCCTCGGTAACCGTATCCATGGCGGCGCTGATAATGGGTATATTCAAGGAAAGATTTCTGGTCAAACGGGTGGCGGTATTGACATCTTCCGGCAAAACCTCCGAGTAATTCGGAATAAGCATGACGTCGTCGAACGAATAAGCCTCTTCAGGAACGATTTTCATAATTTACAGACCTCCGCAGCAATCAGCGCGCACGCCGAAAGGTATATCAGTCCTAATTGTGGCCGGGACAAACGCTCAACCTTCACGGCCGGGTATGGTAATGTATTTTGATCCCATAACAAAAGTCAGGCGGGTTGACAATCTTTTATTTGACTTCCCGGCCATTGTCGTTTATTTTCTAATCGAATTTATTAATAATTCAGCGCTGCAATCGGTTCGGCCCGGCCAGGTCTTTCTCCTCCCCCCGGCTGGTTATTGATCTTGAAATTTTTATGAAGCCGTGAAAGAGAATAAACAAATGATCATCAAGATAAACCCCCACAATCCTCAACCACGCCTGATTAAAAAAGTGGTGGCCACCCTCCGGGAAGGCGGCCTCATCGCTTATCCCACTGATACCTTTTACGGCATAGGTTGTGATATAACCAACAAAAAGAGCGTGGAAAAAATATATCACATGAAACAACGCACCAAGGCCAAACCCTTCAGCTTCATCTGCTGCGATCTGAAAAACATCAGCTATTACGCCAAAGTCTCCAACTACGCCTACAAAACCATGAAGCGCCTGCTGCCGGGACCCTACACCTTTATCCTGAACGGCTCCCGGCCGCTTCCCAAGATCATGGTATCACAACGCAAAACCGCCGGCATCCGGGTACCGGACCACCGGATCTGCATTGAACTGGTCCGTGAACTGGGCAACCCCATCATATCCACCAGCGCCACCAGCCCGGACAAGACGGTGCTGGATGACCCCACCTTTATTGAAGAACATTACGGGCATCAGGTGGATATCGTTATTGACGGCGGGCCGGTGCCCTCGCAACCTTCCAGTATTATTTCCCTGACAGGTGATGAACCGGAAATAATCAGGGAAGGTCTGGGGGACATCAGCCTGTTCCAGTAACCTGCCGCCTCCGGACCGCCGGGTCAGGCCGCTCAACGGCCGGGCTGATAAAGATAGCCCCCGGAAATGTTTCCGGATAAATCCTGCGAAAAGCCCTGGCCGGCCATCAGCTGCTGGACGAGGTTTTTAGCCGAAGATCCCAGCAGCAACTCCAGCAGGGAAAATTTATCCTTTTTCGGGGGATAAACGGCCGTCACCTTACCCTCAATACCGCCCAGTTGACCGGCCAGGTCAATGGCGTCTTCCAGATTGCCGAACCGATCGATGAGCCCCAGCTCCTTGGCCCTGCTACCGGTATAAATGCGGCCATCCGCCAGACGGGACACTTCCTCAACCGATATGTCCCGCCCGGCGGCGACATCTTCTACAAACTGCCGATGGATGTCTTCGGCAAAGGCCTGCAGAATCTCTTTTTCGTCCGGCTTCATGGTCCGCATGGGCGAAGCGATATCCTTGTACTGCCCGCTCTTGACCACCACCGGCGAAAGTCCGAGTTTCTCAAAAAGCTCTTCCAGATTGGTATAGCTCATGACCACCCCGATACTGCCGGTAATGGTTCCGGGGCTGGCCACGATATCGTTCGTGGCCGAAGCGATGTAATAACCTCCGGAAGCGGCCACCGTGGCCAGGGATGCCACCACCTTTTTTTCCTCAATCGTTTTGGCAATCTCCCGGTATATTTCCTGGGAAGGACCGACCGCGCCCCCCGGAGAGTTAATCCGCAACACCACGGCCTTGATACCGGCTGACTCCCGAAAGGTTTTCAGCTGCTTAAGAATCTGCCTGGCTTCGATGATGACGCCGTTGATCTCCACCACCCCGACTTTTTCGCCCCTGTCAAAACGAGCTGTCTTATCGGATGGCCAGGTAACCAGCAGGGTAATAATGGTAACAAAAACCAGGGTCATGCCGGTCAGGCTGAGAAAGAAAAAAAGAAAAGGATGTCTTCTGGCAAACATGATTTCACCTGTAAATAGTTATGGTCCCGTTAAATATCCGGGCCGCCGGTTTTTCTACAAGATGGCCAGGCTCAATAAAAAACCCCCGGCAACCGTTTATGCCGCGTACGGTTACCGGGGGCGGGAACACCTGACGCCACGGCAAATCGGAGACAGGCCTTACAACTATCAGTCAGCCCGGTCCTCTTCGTCGGGATTTTCCTCTTCGGAAGCGTCCTCTCCGGAAGCGTCCTCTTCGGGATTTTCCTGTTCCGGAGACTCTTGACCGGACTCTTCTTCATCCGCCGGGGAATCTACTTCCTCCGGTGCTTCAGCGGAGGAAGCCGCCGCCGACTCGGTCCCGGCCTGATCTTCGCGGGCTGATTGCTCGTTTTTCAATTCGTCCTGGAGATTTTCCCGCAACAGTTCACCGAAGGCCGAAGTAGCCGGCTTGGAATGATCCATGTAATCCTGAAGCAGGCTTTTATCATCATCGGTTTCCAGACGCTTGATGGACAGACCGATTTTCCTCTCCTCGACATTGACGTTCATGACCCGGGCCGTCAGCTCATCACCGACTTCATACTGGCCTACCGGAGTCTTGATCCGTTCGGTGCTGACTTCCGAAACATGAACCAGGCCTTCGATGCCTTCTTCCAGCTCCACGAAAATACCGAAATCAGTCACATTGGTGACGATCCCGGATATCTTGGTGCCGAGAGGATACCGCACCTTGACGCTCTCCCAGGGATCCTCGCCCAGCTGTTTAATACCCATGGAAAATCGTTCGTTATTCTTGTCGATCTCCAGGACCACCGCCTGAACCACATCTCCCTTTTTATATACTTCCGAGGGATGCTTGATACGACGAGTCCAGGAAATGTCGGAAATATGGACCAGCCCGTCTATATCATCGTCAATGCCGATAAACAGACCGAAATCGGTAATATTCTTGATGCGGCCCTCAATGACCGTGCCAACCGGGTACTTTTCGCTGATAACTTCCCAGGGATTGGGTTCGACCTGCTTCATGCCCAGGGAGATGCGCCGGTTTTCCGGCTGCAGATCGAGAACGACCGCTTCGACTTCCTCGCCGACGTTAACCACGCGGGAAGGATGACGTATTTTCCGGGTCCAGGATATCTCTGAAACGTGAATAAGTCCTTCGACGCCTTCCTGCAATTCAATAAAAATACCGTAATTGGTGATGCTGACGACCTTACCGGTCACCCTGGTTCCCACCGGGTAAGTATCGCTGACCAGAGTCCAGGGATCCGGCGTCAGCTGTTTCATGCCCAGAGAAATTTTCTTCTTGTCCAGGTCAAAGGAAAGCACCTTCAGGGTAATGTTGTCGCCGATGGAAAACATCTCCGCCGGATGCCTGACCCGGCCCCAGGAAATATCGGTGATATGCAGCAGGCCGTCGACTCCGCCCAGATCAACAAAAACACCGTATTCGGTGATATTTTTGACAATGCCCTCGACCACCTGACCCTCGGCGATATTGGCCAGGACCTCGGTCCGTTTGGCTTCCAGGTCGGCTTCCAGCAGAACCCGCCGGGATAACACAATATTGTTCCGCCGGCGGTTATATTTCAATATCTTGAATTGATAGGTCTGCCCCACCATTTCATCAAAATTGCGAATCGGGCGGAGATCAGCCTGGGATCCGGGCAGAAAAGCCTGCAACCCGACATCCACGGAAAAACCACCCTTGACGCGGCTGACGATGACCCCATCGATAACGCCATCATTATCATAGGTCTCTTTAATGGCTTCCCAGACTTTGACCTTGACGGCTTTTTCCTTGGACAATACCAGGGTTTCGTTTTCCTCATCCCAGTATTCAATCATCACCTCGACGTCATCACCGACGTTGATATCCAACTCGCCTTTTTCGTTCTTGAATTCGCTGGTTCTGATCTGACCTTCCGATTTGTAACCAATATCAACCAGAACATAATCCCGGTCCATGGCGACAATTTTTCCAACCACAACCTCGCCTTCGGCAAACTGCTTAAGGCTGTTTTCGTACATGGCCAGCAATTGCTCCATGTCTTCCATGCCTTCTGAAGCGGTTTCATCCCCCGCTTCCATCTCGTCCGCCTGTGTTTCGTCCATCTCTTTTACATCGTTAAGTGTTTCGTTTTCTGTCATTTAAAAAAACCCCCTTAGCGTATTTTATTCGCTTACCTAAAGCCCAAAAAGCTTATAGAAAGCAAAAATAATTTTTGCAGGCTAACAATAATACATCCAAAAGGCAAATAAAAAAGCAACTCTTATTCAAATAATGATGAGGCTGTAAATAGTCGGAATTATACTTCCAGGCTGACCAGCATCTCTTCCACAACCGCTGACACCGACTTATCAGTGGAGTCTATCAGAACAGCATCAGGAGCCGGTTTCAACGGGGCGTGAGAACGGTTACGATCCTGATCATCCCGGCGGCTGATATCGGCCGTGACCTGTTCCAGGGTCAAATCACTGCCAGGGGGTAACTCGGCATACCTACGGCGGGCCCGTTCGGCAACAGAGGCCTCCAGGAAAAATTTAGCCTCGGCTTCAGGAAAAACCACCGTGCCCATATCCCGGCCTTCAAAGACGACTCGTTTTTCTTTTCCCAGCCGACGTTGCTGATGCAACAAAAAATCCCTGACCAGAGGCCGGGCTGACACGGTCGAGGCCAGCATGCTGATTTCCATGGTTCTGATCTGATCACTGATATCGACCTCGTTGGCCAGCAGGCGGGTGCCGACGGCAGTGTTCACGAAGCGCATCTCCAGGTCGGCGCAAAGGGCGGCCAGTCCCTCGTCATCGGAGGCGTCCACCCCCTTGTTCAAAGCGGCCAGGGCCACCCCCCGGTATAACGCTCCGGTATCCACGTAACGGTAATTGAGACGTTCTGCCAGCTGCCGGCTTACGGTCGTTTTACCGGCTCCAGCCGGACCGTCGATAGTGATCAGCATATCCTTCATGAGAGGACCTTTCGCAGCGCTTCCACGAATCGCTCGTTTTCAAGGGGCAGACCGGCGGTAATCCGCAGATAAGTCGCATAACCATACGAGACCATGGATCTGACGATCACGCCCTGTTCCAGAAGCTTTTCAAAAATCTGGTCGGCGTCGGTCTTAACATCGATCAGCAGAAAATTGGCCTGGGTCGGGAAACAGACAATACCCATTTCCTCCAGGGAGGCGGTCAGGTAGTCCAGTCCCTGCCGCACCACCTGCCTGGTTGAGGCTAAAAATTCATTGTCGTCCAGGGCGGCCAGCGCTGCCGCCTGGGCCAGGGAGTTGACGTTAAAGGGCTGCCGGACGCGGTTCAAAAATCCGGCCAACTCTTCCGGCATGATACCGTAACCCACCCGGAGACCGGCCAGGCCATAGGCCTTGGAAAAAGTGCGCAGGGTCACCAGCAGTCGCTGGTTGTCAAAAAAACGCCGGCTGTCCGCGCAGCAGCCCTCACCGGCGAACTCGGCATAAGCTTCATCCACTACCACCAGCACGTTGGCGGGGATGTCCCGGAGAAACGACTCCAGCTGATCATCGGTCAAGGCACTGCCGGTGGGATTATGGGGATTAGTCAGAAAAATCATCCTGGTCCGGGGAGTCACGGCCGCCTTTATCCGATCAAGGTCTACCGCCAGCGATGTCAATGGCACCGACACGGGAACCGCCTCGGAAAGGCGGGCCATGATGGCGTACATCGAAAAGGAAGGATCGTTCATGATGACTTCATCTCCGGCCCGCAACAGGGCCCGGCCCAGCATCCCGATAATTTCATCGGAACCATTGCCCAGAACGATGTTGGCCGGGGCCACCTTCATAATATCAGCCAGCTTCTTAACCAGATAATAGCCGCTGCCGTCCGGATATCGGTTGAGGGCGGCGACCGCCTTCTGCATGGCCTGCACCGCCAGCGGGGACGGCCCCAGCGGATTTTCATTTGAAGCCAGCTTAATGACATCCGCGATGCCATACTCCCGCTTTAACTCCTCGATCGGTTTTCCCGGCGCGTAGGGCTGGACCGACATGACAAAATCAGGCGGATTGATTTCCATAATTACCATTTCCGGTTTAAGTTCACGGCCAGGTCGAAGGGGCCGAAGCCTCCCCGCCGGCCGGTTGTTTTTTTACTACCTTTTTTAAAACCACTGTGATAAATCACCAGTAGACTATAATCTCATGCAAAACAGGTTTCAACTGTTTTATCGTACCAAGACAATATCCTGCGAATGCGAACACTCACCGGCATAGAACGACTGGCAAGCAAGCCGGGCAAATGGCTCCTCGGCAAAAAACTGGGACTTCTGGCCAACCCGGCCTCGGTCGACGGCCGGCTGCGGCATACCGCCTACATTCTTAACGATATATTTCCCGGCCGGCTCACCACCCTGTTGTCGCCCCAGCACGGTTTTTTCGCCGAAAAGCAGGACAACATGATTACCTCCGACGATACCGAAGATCCGGTCCTGGGAGTTCCGGTCTACAGCCTGTACGGCCAAACCCGCTGGCCCACGGAAGAAATGCTGGCCAATATCGACACCCTTATCATCGACTTGCAGGATGTCGGCACCCGGGTCTATACCTTTATTTATACCATGGCCTACTGCCTGGAAGCGGCCGCCCGACACGATTTGAGGGTAGTCATTCTCGACAGGCCCAATCCCGTCAACGGCGTTGACCTGGAAGGTAACCTGCTGAACCCGGAATACGCCTCTTTTGTCGGCCGTTATCCGATTCCCATGCGGCACGGTTTGACCATCGGCGAGCTGGCCCTGCTCTTCAACGATTGGTTTAATATCAACTGCCGGCTGGACGTTATCTCCATGCGAAACTGGGAACGATCCATGTTTTTTGCCGATACCGGCCTGCCCTGGGTGGCCCCGTCACCGAACCTGCCCACCCCCGTTTCGGCCCTGGTCTATCCGGGCCAGGTTATCTGGGAAGGCACCAATATTTCCGAAGGAAGGGGCACCACCCAGCCCTTTGAGCTGTTCGGCGCGCCCTTTATTGACCCGCACCGGACGGCGGCCGCGGAAGACCTGGCCGTAATTCCCGGAGCGGTGCTGCGGCCGGCGGTTTTCGAACCGACCTGGAACAAATGGCGGGGACAGCCCTGCCGGGGATTTCAGATACACCTCATCAATCCGGATGAATACCGTCCCTGGTCCACCTCGCTGAGGCTCCTGCAAACGATCAGGCGGCTCTATCCCGCTGATTTTGCCTGGCGGCAGCCGCCCTACGAATATGAATACGAGAAACTGCCCATCGACCTTATCCTCGGGGATGCTTCCGTCAGAAAAAAACTGGAAGCGGGAGAATCGATCGGCAACCTGGAAGAGTCCTGGGAAGACGACCTGGCCAGGTTTAAAACCAACTGCCGGCCGTTCCGGCTATATCCCTGACCCGGACCTTTCCGAAAATGTCCGGGCTGATACCGAAACAGGAGGCACCGGCCTTGACCCAGCAACCAGCCGACTGGAAACGAATGGCCTTTAAGAACAACAAGGTCTGGATGGCCGTGGACGAACAGGGCCAACCGCTTAAAAAAAACGGCAAGGTACTGATAAAATACCAGCTGGATCATGACTACGAGTACCGGGTCCATGAAGCCAATATTACTTCCGTCAATCACTTGAAAAAAAAATCTCCCAAAGGGCGTAAAAACAGAGGGGCCGGAACGTCCTCGCCGGGGCAGGAGAACCAATCCCTGGAGGCCATCAAAGCCGACCTGCCACCTGAAACCATCCTGGTTTTCACCGACGGGGCCTCTTCCGGCAATCCCGGTCCATCAGGCATAGGCGTGCATCTGATTTACAAGGAAAACGAAAAGAGCATCTCCCGGTATATCGGGCAGGCCACCAATAATATTGCCGAACTAAAAGCCATCCAGGCCGGACTTCTGGAAATAAAAAACAGGCAAATGCCGGTCCGGGTGTTCACCGACAGCGGTTACGCTTTCGGCGTTCTGGTCAAAGGCTGGCAGGCCCGCAAGAACAAAGAGCTGATCGAAAGCATCCGGAAAACCATGGCCGGCTTCAAAGACCTGCAGCTGATTAAAGTCAAAGGCCATGCCGGCCAGATCGAAAATGAAAAGGCCGATCAACTGGCCACTGCCGCCATAAAAAAAGCCCGCGCCATTGACGCGGGCTGATTCGGTAAGTCTTGATCAAATGCGGGATATACGATTATTCTTTTGCTTCCTTGCTTTCAGAAGCTTCCGGGCTCTGATCCATATCAGTAGCCGCCGCCGCTCCTTCATTCTTCCAGGTATCCTTTAATTCGTCAAAGCCCAGATACAAGGCCAGGCATCCGCCCAGCAACAACACCAATGGCAGGATGCCGGCCAGAAGCTGCAAAAACGCCCCAAACCATATAGCCAGGAAAATAATACCGATTACGGCTGCAATCGCGCCGCCTACCAACGTTTTCATAAAAGATCCCTCCTTTGCCTAACCTGTTGTATTTCATAATAAAAAATAAAGGCCTGACAATAAATCGAAAACAGCCCTTTATTCCAAGCCAGCTTAAAAGAGAAATGGTACCAGAAAATTCGGCTAATACAAGTTAATTTTAACCTGTTCAGCCCATTTTTACATTCTGGCCCGGATATTTCATGAAATATCCGGGCCAGGGGCCGGCTCCGCCGCCCGACACCCGGCCCATCCAGGCTATTCTTCCATTTTTATCCAATTAGTTAATATCTTGGTCTGGCCTCCTTCCAGGCACTGCTGCAAATAAATAGCGTCGGGACCCAGTCGGGTCCGGGGATCATCAGGATCATAAGAAGAAAACGATATCGGAGAGCCGAGATGCTCATATTCATCAAGTGATTCCAAGGCCTTGATAAAACCATCCCGGGTAAGATCTTCACCGCTCCGCTTCAGGGCTTCTACCATGCAATCAGCAAAAAACAGGCCGGCCACATAAGTGGTGTCCCAGGTGTCATCCGGTGCCAGCCGCTGCTGGGCTTCCCGGTAATGATCCAGAACTTCTTTGTTCAGAGTGGCAAAATTCGCGGCGATCAAACCTTTGACCAGCCCGCGACTGAGCGGATAAAAGGTCGAAAAAGAAGACAGCGTGCTGGAAGTCATCCATTGCGGTGAAAGACCAACCTGCCTGGCCGTTTTCAAAAAACGCAGGGCGCTGAAAGGACTGACCCAGAGCAGCACGGCATCTGGTTCCGCCTTTCGAAGCTTAACCACCGCCTTGGAAAAATCAACATCTTCCCGTCCCACCGGGATCTCGGCCACCAGATCCTTGCTGTATTTATCCATGGCTTTCCGGGCGCCTTCCAGCCCGCCGTGGCCATAACCGTCATCCTGGTAGACCACGGCGATATTCTTTTTGCCCTGCTTGCTGAGGGCATAGTCACACAGAGTTTCCGCTTCAAATCTGTAAGGCGGATAAATCGCGAACACGTTTTTCCGGGGTGGATTATACCAGTCATCTGACCCGGAAAAGGGTCCCACCCAGGGTATCTGCCGCTGCACCAGGTAGTCCATAACGGCCAGCCCGTTAGAGGTGCCGACCCCGCCGAGCCAGGCGAACATGCCGATACTCTCCTGAAGCCGCTTGACGCCGGCCTTGGTCTTGGCGGGGTTATAAGCGTCATCATAAGTGTGATGAACTATTTCGCGGCCATGGATACCACCGGCCTCATTGGCCATTTTAAACCGCAGGGCGGCGCCCCTGACCGTGCCGCCCCAGATGTTGGCCGGGCCACTCAAAGGTCCGGTCTGTCCGATATGGATTTCAGTGTCAGTAACACCCTCTTCAGCCGGCGTCACGCTCACGGTGACAAACACTGCCAGCAACCCCACCACCACCGTTGATAATAATTTTTTAATCATCGCCTTCACCACCTTATCCGGGCATAGAGGGCCAACCAGAAATATTCCGGCAACCTCCCGGGAATGAGAATTGGCTCCGATCAACAACCCGGATTAACCGATTACCCGTCCATAAATCAAAGACCGGAAGCTCCCGGTTTACCGCTTTTCAATTTTACCCAGGCGCCTGCCCAGCCAGTCCTTGAAGCGATCCCCCCAGGAAGGCCCCTTGACTTCCAAAAGACAGGAGGCGGTTTTACCGGACTCCATACTCTCGGCGACCAGCCGGTAGGTGCCCACGGGAATGGGAGGGCCATCAATAATAATGTAGTTTTCCATATCTTCGTTCAGGGCTACATCAGCCCGCAGAAGATCAGTAATTTTGACCAGCTTCTCCACTTCGGTTTTAAAATGGCCGGTTTCGTCCACTACGGCGTCGGCGAGGATCAGTCCGGCTTCCCCGTCTAATTCCCCGTCCACCGGAGTCATCCTGATAAAAACCGAATCCTGAGGTTCAAAACGATAGCCGGTTATAATAATGTCAGTGGCGTTGACCAGGCGGGCCACCCCCAGCCGGATGGTATCTGGCCGCGTCATCACCACCGGTTCCCGCCCCGACGAGGAGGGGGTAGGTGGGGCGGTGGCGCAACCCGCTCCAATCATAATCAGTCCGGTCATTATAACCAGGGCTGTCGCCAATACTCTTCCTGATCGAGTATTTACCCGAATATTTGTACGAGTCTTTATCATTTGCCCTGCTCCTTTCATGAAAAAATTAGAACCAGCTTCTGCCACCTGAATTGATCCTTTTTAATTGATGGCTTCGTAAAAAATCTTTACATCGTCATTCCGGCGCCTGCCGGAATACAGAACGATTTGATTTTACTG
>JBKHHL010000163.1:0-5593 GCA_046539175.1 Desulfosudaceae bacterium | reverse complement strand
CAGCCCAACCGGTCCCAAAATACGTTAATATCGGTGATACGGATATACAATATCTGGAATACGACGGCTCCGGCCCCACCATTTTGTTTCTGCACGCCACCGGTTTTATGCCCTGGATCTGGCATCCCATCGCCCGGGAATTCGCCGGTACCGCCCGGGTCATTCTTCCTTATTTCTGCGATCATCGCGCCGCCGACCCCAATCAGGGCGGGTTGAGCTGGTATCTGCTGGCCCAGGACCTGGCCCGATTCTGTGAGGTTCTGGACATCAAATCGCCGTTGATGGTCGGCCATTCCATGGGCGGCGCCGTTATTACCCTGACAGCAGGAAAACTCGGCGTTGAGGCCGAAAAAATGGTTCTGTTTGAACCCATTTTTTTGCCTTCGCAGCTTTATAACCTGGACATGCGGGTGGAGGACCATCCCCTGGCCGGCAAATCCATCAAGCGCCGCAATACCTGGGAGGACCGGCAGGAGGCCAGGGATTATCTCCGGTCCAAACCGCTCTTTGCCAGGTGGAACGAAGAGATGCTGGATATGTATTTGAATTACGGTTTTTCAGATTCAGCCGCGGGCGGCATTACCCTGACCTGTCACCCGGAGCGGGAGGCTTCGCTCTTTATGGGCTCCATGGCCTATGATCCCTGGCCGGTAATTCCGCGAGTGAAGTGCCCGGCCCTGCTTCTGGAAGGGGAACTTTCGGAAAACCGCTCCTTTATAAATCTGCGGCAGGCGGCGGAGGCCTTTCCGCGGGGAGAATACCGGCTGGTCAATGGGGCCGGACATCTGATTCCCATGGAAAAACCGGCGGAATCCATTGCTTTGATACGGGATTTTATCAAGACTTAAAGGGCAGGCTGGAATTGACCTTACTCGCCATAGCTGGCCTGGCCGTGGCCCTGGCCATGGACGCCCTGGCGGTATCCATCGCGGCCGGTGTTTATCTGAAGCAGGTGCAGCCACGCCAGTTTTTTCGACTGTCCTGGCATTTCGGCCTGTTCCAGGGGATGATGCCGGTGATCGGCTGGGCGGCCGGCCTGTCGGTACGGCGCTGGATTGAGCAGATAGATCATTGGGCGGCTTTTCTGCTGCTGGCCCTGGTGGCTACCGGTATGCTGCGGGAGGCCTTTGGCCGTCAGGACAACACCGGCCTGAAGAGCGACCCCACCCGGGGCTGGCGGCTGGTGCTGTTATCGGTAGCCACCAGCATCGACGCCCTGGCCGTGGGCTTGAGCCTGGCCGTGATCGGGGTGTCGGTCTGGTTGCCGGCGGTTGTGATCGGGCTGACGGCGGCGTTGTTCACGGTGCTTGGCCTGATCCTGGGCAGCCGGGCCGCAAGGATCGCCCGGCTGAAGCCTTACGCGGAAATTACCGGGGCGGTGGTACTCTACGCCATTGGTCTGCATATTCTTTACGAACACGGGGCCCTGGCGGTATTGGCCGGCGGTTGACCGGGATTTTTAAGCAGTTACCATAAATGACCGGGCTACAGCCATTTCTTTTTTTTAAAATAAAGCAGCAGGCCGCCGGCAATAACCGCCATGATTCCCAGGACCGCGAAATACCCCCAGCCCCATTCCAGCTCGGGCATGTATTTAAAGTTCATGCCGTAGATGCCGGCCACAAAGGTCAGCGGAATAAAGATGGTGGCCATGATTGTCAGGACCTGCATGACCTCGTTCATTTTATGGCTGACTGTGGAAAGATAAAGGTCCTGCAGGCCGCTTAAAACATCCCGGAACGATTCGATGGCGTCAACCACCTGGCGGATATGGTCATGAACATCCGCTATGAAAATCCGGTTTTCTTCACGGATGAGAGGCAGGTCACCCTTTTTCAACTGCCCCAGAATATCCCGCAGCGGCCAGACCTGACGGTGAAAAATCAGCAAATCCCGTTTTACCGAGTGAATGTCCTGCAAGGTCCCGGCCTGGGGATCGTTCAGCAGGTCTTCCTCCAGGGTTTCGATCCGTTCATTGAAATGTTCCAGGACGACAAAGTAATAATCCACAATGACGTCGATCAGGGCGTAGGCCAGGTAATCGCTGCCGCCATGGCGGATGCGGCCTTTGCCCCGGTGCAACCGTTCTTTGACTTTATCAAAACCGCCGACCGGGGTTTCACAGCAGGAAACCAGATAGTCGGAGCCCAGCACGAGGCTGATCTGTTCTGACTGGATTCCGCCGTCCGCATCCAGGTAAAAACGTTTCAGAATAATATAAAGATAATCGTCATAATCTTCCACCTTGGGACGCTGCCCGGTATGAACAATATCTTCCTGCACCAGGGGATGGATGTCAAACATTCGCCCCAGGGCTTCAATCTGGCTTACATCATGAATGCCGTTAAGGTTAAACCAGGTGACACCGTCTTCGGCCCGGTTGCCGCCGGCCGTCTCCACCAACGATTCCGGAGACGTTTCCTGAATTCCGGCCGGACTGTAATCAAGGCGACTGATATCGATCGGATCTGTCCGCGGTTGGCCGATATGAACCAGCGTGCCCGGCGAAAGCCCGGCTTTATTGGAAGCGCGTTTGAAAAACAGCATGGTTCCTCCCCCTGTCCCGGATATTTTATGAGGTTTTTTCAAATTATTTTTACGCGAAATCGTTATAAATATCAAATCATAACAAGGTATAACAGAGTCCGGATCATTGTGGTCCAAAATAAAATTTCAGCGATCGCGGTGAAAGTGGTTTTTCTTCGTACCTGCCGCTTTCCTTTGCTTTTCTGGCGGGATAGTGTTATTATATAAGTTGTTTATTCAGAAGGGTCGCGGCTGCTCGAAGGCCAGTTCGGAAAGCGTCCCTGGTTGTTAACCTGGTATAATCAGATGGGCCGGTAAGATGAAGACCGTATTGGTTGTCGATGACACGAAGTTGGTGAGATCTGTTTTAGCTAAGAAAATAAAACAGTCTGCCGAGGAGTTTGATGTTCTTACCGCGGAGAACGGACAGGCGGCGCTGGAGCACGCCCAGGCTGTCAAGGTCGATCTGGTGATAACAGATATTGAAATGCCGGTTATGGACGGCTTTGAGCTGCTGGCTCATTTGAGTAATAATCATCCGGAAATTCCGGTATTTGTTATGACGGCCAATGGTTCTCCGGAAATTCAGCAACGAATCGACGCCATGGGTTCCCTCAAGTATTTTGAAAAGCCTATGAACATCGAAGCTCTGCTGGCTGCCATCCGTGATGTTTTTGAATCCAGCGCCCGGGGGGCGGTTAACGGCATCAGCCTGGCTTCTTTTTTGCAACTGGTCAACATGGAAAGTAAAAGCTGTACCCTGCGGGTTAAATCCGGTAGCCAGGTCGGGGAGTTATACTGTCTCAAGGGAGAGTTGATTGCCGCCGAAGTCGCCGATCTGACCGCTGAAGAAGCGGCTATTGAGATGATCAGCTGGGAATCGGCCGTTATTGAAATATTAAAACTGGACACCCAGAAACAAAAAGAGATCAAACAACCGCTGATGAACATCCTGATGGAAGGCTCCCGTCGAAAAGATGAAGCGGCAGCCTCGCAGAAAAAAGAAAAAGCCGCCTCAAAGACGGCCAAGCCAGCCCCGCCCCGGAAAGACCTGGGCAGTGGCAGTTCCGGGGGGAGTACCGGGGATGATACCGGGCATGACGCTGATGATCTTTCCTCTATGTATCAATGGGATTGATTGGGGGATTGACAGGGGGATTGATTGGGGGGATTGATCGGGGGATTGACGGCTTCGTAAAAAGTCCAATATCGGTATTGCGCTTCATTCCTCGGAATTTCTCGTAATCCCGAACCATTTGATTTTAATGGATCACGGCCTTCGCCGGGACAGGCCCCGGCCTCCGCCGGGTGACGCAATAATGCAAATTCCGACTTTTTACTAATTCCTCACAAAAGTATCTTATCGTTTTCCCCGGACCGGGTCAATTTAAAAGGAGCGATTCAGGCCACAAATGATTGTCCGAAAAACACGGTGGTTTTACCGGGCCGGTTTATTTTTAAGAGCCGGTTTAATGGTGACGGAGGGGGGAGCTGGCCGGGCCATGGCCTTGCACTGATTACTCTTGTGACAGCCACGGCTTGCGGGCGATGAGGCAGCCCAGGGCCAGCAGGAGAAAACCAACGGCCAGGCCCAGGTGCAGAAAGTTCATGGTCAGCAGCAGGGGCAGGGGATAGATCACACCGGCCAGATTCTTAACGGCCATGGCCAGTCCGGTCAGCAGTGCCAGTCCCAGCACCACGGCCCGGATCAGGCCGGTTCGCGTCAGGTGCCAGCCGTCTTTTTTAAAATAGAAATAGCTGACGATAAAATAGGCCGACAGGGTCAGGAGAATCGCCCCGGCCAGGTAATGCACCTGGACGTTGAGCATGAAATTGCCGCTCCAGCCGAAGCCGGGCAGGTTAACGATATAATAGCGCCGGTACAGCGGCATGTTGCCGAAGCCGGTGAAAACTATGACGGCCATGGCAGCCAGGTAGAGCCACCCGGGCAGCCGGTTGATCTGACGGGGTGTCATGACGGGGTCTCCTCCTTTTCCCGGGCTTTTCCGGCTATCTGTTTAAAGCGGGCGAAGGCGCCGATAACACCGGCTACCGGCGCGATGGCCAGGGCCTTCATCCAGCGGTTGGCGTCAGACATGACATCCTCGACCGGTTGTTGCAGCGAAGGCTCGCCCGGGCCCTTGGGAATGGACCGGTTCAGAACGTCAAACGGTACCGGCGAGACGTAAATGGTGTTGGTGCCGCCGTTTTCATCAAGTCCGTAGATAAATCCATTCATTTCTCTGGCCAGGGACCGGGCCTTTTTGATCATATCCTGACGCGGTCCGATCTGCTGCACGTTCACCGGGCAGACTTCGATACAGGCCGGCAGTTTACCTTCAGCCACCCGGTCATAGCAACGGTCGCATTTATACATGACGCCGTTGCCGGCATACTGGGGCAGCAGGTCCAGGTGCAGCCCCACGCCGGTTTGCCGTTCGGGAATGTGCCAGGGACAGACCATCTTGCACTTGGCGCCGCCCATGCAGACATCGGGGTGAATGCGGACGATGCCGTTGGAGAGTTGATGGGCCGAACCAAAGGGGCACAGCTTGGAACAGGGGGCGTTGCGGCAGTGCATGCAGCGGCGGGGGATATTCAGTTCAAAGGAGCGGCCCTGGTATTCGCCCCGGGCGTACTGGATAAACAGCCAGTTATAGGGCGTCAGCCGGTGGGTGACCTTACGCTTGTCCGAAGACGACCAGTCGGAAATCTTAACCCGGTCGACCGGACTCATGGTCGGAAACGGTTTTTCCGGCTCCGGGAATTTGTGGGCGTTGATATCCCGGCAGGCGTAAACGCATTCTTCACAGCCGATGCATTTGCTCAGGTCCAGCAGGGTACACAGTTCCGTTTCGGAACCGGAGGCGGCCCGGGCGGCCGAAGCCAGCCCGCTGCCGGTGGCGGCCGCGGTCCCGGCGGTGATCAGCCCGGCCTTGAGGAAGGATCGTCTTGAAAACTGATCGGACATGGCTTTTCTCCCGGAAATTTACGTTCTGGAAATTGTTGCCGAGATTATTAATTATATCAGGCATGGCAGGTTGTTGTCAATATGAACAGGGCGGGT
>JBKHHL010000034.1:0-19461 GCA_046539175.1 Desulfosudaceae bacterium | reverse complement strand
AAAAACCCTGCGCCTTGATCTTGAACTTTTTACTTTGCCATCCCAATTTGGACTTTTTACGAGATCATCAAACAAATACCGGGACACAAATGACAACCCAGCTTGACAAAATCAATTCTCCGGATGACCTGAAACAGCTCTCCCTGTCCGAATTGTCATTACTGGCGCAGGAGATCAGGGAATTGATCATTGAAGTCGTCTCGAAAAACGGCGGTCACCTGGCCCCCAGCCTGGGCACGGTGGAACTGGCCATCGCCATTCATTATGTCTTTGATATCCCCCGAGACAAGATCATCTGGGATGTGGGCCACCAGGCTTACGCCCACAAAATACTGACCGGGCGGCGGGAGCGGTTCCCCTCCATCCGTCAGTACGGCGGTCTGTCCGGGTTTACCAAAAGCAGCGAAAGTCCCTACGACGCTTTTTCCACCGGCCACAGCGGCACTTCCATTTCCGCCGGCCTGGGTATGTTGAGCGCCAACGAAAGGAGGGACGACCATTCCAAGGTTCTGGCCGTAATCGGCGACGGATCACTCACGGCCGGTATGGCCTATGAAGGGCTGAACCAGGCCGGAGACCAGCACAAGGACCGCAACCTGATCGTCATCCTGAACGACAATGAGATGTCCATCACCAAAAATGTCGGCGCCCTGTCCTCCTTTCTCAGCCGGACCCTTTCCGCTACTTATCTGCAGGACTGGCGCAAGGAACTGGGCGAACTACTGCGGTCGCTTCCCAAAATCGGTGATGATATTTATCAGTTTGCCAAGCGCTCGGAAGAATCCTTTAAAACCTTCGTGACGCCGGGCATGCTCTTTGAAGCGTTCAATTTTGAATATTTCGGTCCCATTAACGGCCACAATATCAAGCAACTGATCAACATCCTGCAAAACATCCAGGAAATCGAAGAACCGGTTCTGCTCCACGTCACCACTACCAAAGGTAAGGGATATGAACCAGCCGAACAGAACCCGGCCTATTTTCACGGTGTCGGGGCTTTTGAAATAACAACCGGTAATTGTCTCAAAAAGGCCCGCGTTCCCAGCTATACCAGCATTTTCGGCCAGACCATGAATAGCCTGGCGGAAAAAGATGAAACCATCATGGCGGTCACCGCTGCCATGCCGGAAGGCACCGGCCTGAATCAATTTGCCGAAAATTTTCCCGACCGCTTTTACGACGTGGGCATTGCCGAACAGCACGGGGTTACCTTTGCCGCCGGCATGGCCTCCCAGGGTTTACGACCGGTGGTGGCCATTTACTCCACCTTTCTGCAGCGGAGTTACGACCAGATTCTGCACGACGTCTGCCTGGAATCGCTGCCGGTAACTTTCGCCATTGATCGGGCCGGCATTGTCGGCGAAGACGGCCCCACCCATCACGGCATTTTTGATCTGTCCTTCCTGCGCAGCATGCCCAACATGATGGTCATGGCGCCGGGTGATGAAAACGAACTGCGCCGGATGTTGTACACCGCCATCTACCACGACGGTCCCGCGGCCATCCGCTATCCCCGCGGCATCGGCCGGGGAGTTCCCTTAGATGAGAAGATCACGCCGATTACTCCGGGCAAAGCCAAAATAATCCGTACCGGTGAGGACGTGCTCATCCTGGCCATCGGTCAACCCCTGGCGGAGGCTATCCAGGCGGCCGAAATACTGGGCGGTGAAGGCATCGCCGCCACGGTGGTCAACTGCCGCTTCATCAAACCGCTGGACA
The DNA here is from genome assembly GCA_046539175.1 of Desulfosudaceae bacterium. GTDB lineage: Bacteria > Desulfobacterota > Desulfobacteria > Desulfobacterales > Desulfosudaceae > CAYTQK01. Next base: position 17,742 of record JBKHHL010000034.1, on the reverse strand, counting down.
CGGAATTGATCGGCGAGCTGGTCCGAAAAAATCCCCGGCTGATTACGGTGGAAGACAATATTCTGGCCGGTGGTTTTTCCAGCGCCGTCCTGGAATATCTCAACGACGCCGGCATCTCCGGATTTACCGTCAAGCGCCTGGGCATCAATGACGCCTTTGTCGAACACGGTTCCCAGGCTGTTCTGCGCGCCGCTCATAAAATTGACGCGGAGGCCATTATGACCGCTGCCAGGCAAATCACACTCCCTGATCGCCCCTCGCCATAATCTGCCACGATGCCATCTCCGGCCAAAATAAGAATCGATCGCCTGCTTCTGGATAAAGGACTGGCTTCGACCCGGCACCGCGCCCAGGCCATGATCATGGCCGGCGACGTTCTGGTCAACGATTCGCCGGTAACCAAGCCGGGTACCCAGGTTGCCGCCACCGCCAAAATCCATATCAGGGAAAGCTGCCCCTACGTAAGCCGCGGCGGGCTCAAGCTGGCCGGAGCGTTGCGGGCCTATGATCTGGACGTGACCGGTTTGACCTGCCTGGACGTGGGCGCTTCCACCGGGGGCTTTACTGATTGCCTGCTGCAAAACGGCGCTGAACATGTTTTTGCCGTGGACGTGGGCTACGGTCAGCTGGCCTGGCAACTGCGCCAGGACAAACGGGTCACCGTGATTGAACGAACCAACATCCGCCACCTGCCGGCCGAAGCTTTGCCGGTCCGGGTCGACCTGATCACCATTGACGTTTCATTTATTTCCCTGACCATTGTCATACCGTCGGTACTGCCTTTTTTAAAACCGGCCGGCCGCGTCCTGTGTCTGATCAAACCTCAGTTCGAAATCGGCAAGGGCCGGGTGGGGAAAGGCGGGGTGGTCCGTGACCCGGCTGATCACCGGGAAGTTCTGGATCTTCTGTCAGCCTTTGCCCGGGATCATCACCTGACCAGCGCTGAGGCCATTGTCTCACCCCTCACCGGCCCCAAGGGGAACGTTGAATTCTTTAATATATTTGCCCTTGATTTTTCCAAAAACGCGGGCTAAATTATAAAATTTTATACTATTGGCCAGTTTGCGGGACTGGTTCCATGGTTCCGGTATTATCCGGCCGTTTCGAACCAGCAGATTATGGGATAATCTCAGGCAGCAGAAACAAGCGGTTAGAAGAGGAGCTATTTATGGATGAAACAACGGGAAAAATCAGGAATATCGCCCTGGCCGGCCACGCCGGCGCCGGCAAAACCATGTTATCCGAAGCGCTGCTTTACAACGCCAAGGCCATTGATCGATTCGGCAGCGTTGAAAACGGTAACACGGCCATGGATGTTGAACCGGAAGAAGTTAAACGCGTTTCCAGCATCACCAGCAATATCTTTCAGCACCAGTGGAAAAAACATGTCATTAACCTGATCGACACTCCCGGCGACCAGAACTTTTTTTCAGACGCCCTCAGCTGTTTTCAGGCCGCGGATGGTCTTCTGGTGGTCATTGACAGCGTCGACGGCATCAAGGTCCAAACCGAGGAAGCCTGGGCCTTTGCCGCCTCCCACAATCTGCCCTGCGCCATTTTTATCAACAAGCTGGACAAGGACCGGGCTGACTATTCCCAGACCATGGCCGACGCCAGGGAAGCCCTGGGCGACCCCAAGCCGATTGTCCTGCAACTGCCCCTCGGTGAAAAAGAAGAGTTCAAGGGGATTATCGACCTGCTCAACATGAAGGCCCACACCTACGATGAAAACGGTAACCTCACCACCGGCGACATCCCCGCGGAAATGATGGAAGAAGTGGAAGCGGAAAAAGAGGCCCTGATTGAAAACATCACCGAGGCTGACGAAGCGCTGATGGAGCGTTACCTGGAAGGAGAAACCCTGACGGACGCGGAATTGAAACAGGCCTTGAAAAAGGGTATTGCCAGCCGGACCTTTGCCCCGGTTCTGTGCGGGGCGGCTACCGCCCGGATCGGAATTGACCTGCTGGCCGATTTTATCGTCGACTGCATGCCGTCCCCCCTGGAAAGAGGCCCCTTTACGGCCCGAAACGCTGACGGCGAAGAGGTGGTCTGCCAACCTGATCCGGAGGAACCGTTTGCCGCCTTTGTTTTTAAAACCGTGGCTGATCCCTTTTCCGGGCGCCTCACCCTGTTCCGGGTGGTCTCCGGAAAGCTTGGCCCGGACGGATCTTTTCTCAACGCCGCCAGTGAAAGCAACGAGCGCTACAATCAGCTGCTGGCCCTGACCGGCAAAAAACAGAAAAATATCGATCAAGCCGGTCCCGGCGACATCGTGGCCATTGCCAAACTGAAAAAAACCAATACCGGTGATTCGCTTTGCGACCCCGGCCGCCCGGTTTTCTTTGACTGCGCCGAACCTTTGCCGACTGTTATATCTTTCGCGGTGGAAGCCAAAAACAAGGGCGACGAGGATAAAATCCAGACCTCGCTGACCAAATTATCCGAAGAAGACCCGGCCCTGAAGCTGTCCCGGGACGCGGAATCCAAGGCTATTATTTTAAGCGGCCGGGGACAGATTCACATCGAAACAGCGGTGGAGCGACTGAAGCGGAAATACAACGTGGAAGTCACCCTCAGCACGCCCAAGGTTCCCTACCGGGAAACCATCACCAAAAAAGTACGCGTCCAGGGCCGGCACAAGAAACAGTCCGGCGGTCACGGCCAGTTCGGAGACTGCTGGGTACAGCTGGAACCCATGGAACGCGGGGCGGGTTTTGAGTTCGTGGATAAGATTGTGGGCGGTTCCATTCCCAAAACCTATATCCCGGCCGTGGAAAAAGGTATCCAGGAAGCCGCGGAAAAAGGACCTTTGGCCGGATTCCGCTGCATCGATTTTCGGGCCATCCTGGATGACGGTTCCTATCATTCGGTGGACTCTTCGGAAATGGCCTTTAAGGTCGCCGGTTCACTGGCCTTTAAAAAGGCTTCCGTGGATGCCGCCCCGGTGATCCTGGAACCGATCATGGAAATCACGGTGGTCACCCCGGAAGAGTTCATGGGTGATGTCATGGGCGACCTGAACAGTAAACGGGGCAAGGTTCTCGGCATGGACAGCAAGGGCAAGAACCAGGAAATCAAAGCCCACGTTCCCATGGCGGAATTCCTCTCCTATGACCCCGACCTGCGCTCCATGACCGGTGGCCGGGGCAAGTTTACCCTGGAATTCTCACACTATGAGATCATGCCCACCCAGGAGGCGGAAAAAATTATCGAGGCTGCCAACCAGGAAAAAGATTAACAGTCTTGTCAAGAGCCTTAACCCGGATATTTCACGAAAGGTGAATTCCGACTTTTACGAAAACATCACCATAAAAACGGGTTACGACCCGATTAAAAACGGGCGCTCCGTCGCTTTTTCGGCGGGCGCCCGTTTTTTTAATCCCGCTTCCGCCCTTTTCCATCCCCCCCAACCGGGTTCAGCCCTTGAATTTTCAGGCCACCCCGGTATAATAAAAAAAATGAAGATAAAGGAGCGAACCCATGCCGCGACAATCCCTGATTTCCCTGGACATATGGCATAAGCTGCGAGAGCGGGCAGTTATAATGTCCCGGCCGGAAAAGCATTTGAAACACCTCACTTCCGCGGCGGGACGACTTTCCGATTTTTCCCTGACTCACGATGATTTCCGATTTGATTTTTCCCGGCAGCGACTGGATCAGACCGCCCTGGATTACCTTTACCAGCTGGCCGCCGCCCGGCAGGCGAAAGAACAATTTCAGGCCATGACCGACGGGGCCACGGTTAATGTCACCGAAAACCGGGCCGCCCTGCACACGGCCGCCCGCGATTTTTCCCGCCGCTCCCTGACCATCGACGGCACGGATGTGCTGGCGGAAATACGCCGGGTTCAGAATGAAATAAAAGATTTTACCCGGGCCGTCCACGACCGCTCTTTGGTGGGCGCCACCGGCCAAGCTTTTACCGACGTCGTGGTTATCGGCATCGGCGGTTCCTACCTGGGCACGGAATTCGTGGCCCGGGCCCTGCGGGCCTATGCCGATCAAGGCATCAAGCTCTGGTTTCTGGCCAACGTGGATATTCATGATTTCGGAGAAATTGTGGCCCGGATCGACCCGGCCGCCACCCTCTGGATCGTGGTTTCCAAAAGCTTTACCACAGCCGAAACCATGGCCAACGCCAACCTGGCCCGCCGGTACATGAAGGACCGGGGCCTGGACCCGGCCCGGCACTTTGTTTCGGTAACCAGTCAGGGCAGCCCCGGTGACAATCCCACCGACCCGGAAGCATTTCCCGTGCTGCGATCCTTTCACATGTTCGATTTCATCGGTGGGCGCTACAGCGTCACTTCCGCGGTAGGCGGCCTTCCCCTGGCTCTTTACCTGGGCTATGACCGTTTCGAAGCCTTTCTGCAAGGAGCCCACGCCATGGATGAACAGGCCCGGCAGGCATCGCTGGCGGACAATCTGCCCCTGACGGCCGCCCTGATCAGCATATGGAACAATAACTTCCTGGGTTATCGGGCCCAGGCCATTATTCCCTATGCCGCCCCCCTGGCCAAGCTGACGCCTCATATTCAGCAGCTTTACATGGAAAGCAACGGCAAATCCGTCACCAGCGACGGCCAACCGGTGGAAACGGAAACCGGGGTGCTTATTTTCGGGGAACCCGGCACCAACGCCCAGCACTCCTTTTTTCAATTGGCCCACCAGGGCGCCGCTTTTCCCATTGATTTTATCGGTGTGATCCGTCCGCAGTACGAACAGTACCGACAAACTTCACGGGGCGTCACCAACCACCAGGAATTGTGGGCCAACCTCATCTCCCAGCCCAAAGCCTTGGCTGAAGGCCGGTCGGCCGACGACCCCCACCGGAGCTTTTCCGGCAATCGCCCTTCTTCCACCATTATTCTGCCGGACCTGTCGCCGGACAGCCTGGGACGGCTGCTGGCCTTTTACGAGGCGCGGACGGTCTACGAAGCCTTTATCTGGGGAATCAATCCCTTTGACCAGTTCGGGGTGGAGCTGGGCAAGAACCTGGCCGGAGACGCCCGCCGACAAATAGCCGCTGCCAACCAGCGTCAGCAGGATCCTTTTGACAAAGCCGATCCCATCACCCGCCACTACCTGGACCTGCTCCTGAAATAATTCCCGATTTAACCACAAACGATATCTGGACTACCGGCCCCTCCGGGTGTATAATTATCACCATTATATTAAACAATGACCCTCGCCAAGGAGAACTTATGATAACCGTCAAAGATATCATGACCACCGCCGTAATCACGGTGACGCCGGATACGGAAATTACCCGGGCGGCCAAAATCCTGATCGAAGAAGGCATTAACGGCCTGCCGGTTGTTAACGACGACAACGAACTGGTCGGGATCATCTGCCAGAGCGATCTTATCTCGCAGCAGAAAAAATTCCCCATCCCCACCTTCTTCACCATGCTGGACGGATTTATCCCCACCAGCTCGGGACGGCAACTGGAAAAAGAAGTAAAAAAAATTACGGCGGTTACGGTAGACCAGGCCATGACACCGGATCCGGTGACCGTCTCCCCGGATGACGAAATATCGGTCCTGGCCGGCCTGATGGTTGACAAAAATTACCACACCATCCCGGTAATCAAGGATGGTCGACTGGTCGGGGTAGTTGGCAATGAAGATATTCTGCGCACCATTACCACCTGACGGCCTGATCACCTGAGCGACAATGAACACGAGATCAAACCAGCCAATCCTTTTTGTCCGGATATTTTTTGGTTGACCTGAAAACGCGATTTTTTCAGCGGAGGCTCATGAACAAGGACCCCTTTATTCCGACCACGGCGGCGGCGCTGGGCATCCGCCTGGAACAGGTCCGGGCCGTGGCCGGCCTTCTGGCGGATGGCGCCACCATCCCGTTTATCGCCCGTTACCGCAAGGAAACCACCGGCAGTCTGGATGAAGTGGCAGTCGCGAACATCCGGGACAAGCTTCACCAGCTCCATGAGCTCACTGACCGGCAGCAGACCATTCTGGATTCCCTGGAAAAACACGGCCACCTGACCGACGACCTGAAGCAGCGCGTTCTGGCCGCCGAAACCATGGCAACCCTGGAAGATATCTACCTGCCCTATAAACCCAAACGCCGTACCCGCGGGGTCATGGCCAGGGAAAAGGGCTTGGAGCCATTGGCCCTGACCATCCTGGAACAGCAGGGGGTGGACCCGTCAGCGGCGGCGGAGCCATTTGTTGACGCCGAAAAAATGGTTTCTTCCGTTGAGGAGGCCCTGGCCGGCGCCCGGGACATTATCGCCGAAATGGTCAATGAAAACGACGCGGCCCGGGCCGCCATGCGGAACCTGTTTTTCGGCAAAGCCCTGATCTCGTGCCGGGTCATTCCCGGTACAGAGGAGGCGGGCTCCAAATTCAGGGATTATTTCGAATGGGATGAAGCCGTGGCCACGGTCCCGTCCCACCGCATGCTGGCCATGCGGCGCGGGGAGAAGGAAGGATTTCTGACACTCCGCATCGCCCCTGTAGAAGAAGAGGCCGTGGCCGTCCTGGAAAACCTTTTTGTGAAGGGTCAAGCAGACGATGCCGCCCAGGTAAAAATGGCGGTCAGGGACGGCTACAAAAGACTTCTGGCCACTTCCATGGAAACTGAAACCCGGCTTTCAGCCAAGAAAAAAGCCGATGCCGAGGCTATCAGGATATTCTCCGAAAACCTGCGGCAGCTTTTACTGGCCCCTCCTCTTGGCGCCAAACGGATTATGGGAATTGATCCCGGATTTCGAACGGGCTGCAAAGTGGTCTGCCTGGACCGGCAGGGGAAACTGCTTCACTGGGATACGATTTATCCCCATCTTTCAGAAAAAAAGACCCGGGCGGCCGCGGATAAACTCCGGGAGCTGGGCCAACAGTTCGAGGTAGAGGCAATTGCCGTGGGCAACGGCACCGCCGGCCGTGAGACCGAAGCCTTTGTCAAATCCATCTCTTTTAACCGTCCGATCCAGTTTGTCATGGTCAACGAAAGCGGAGCCTCCATTTATTCAGCTTCCGAGGTGGCCCGGGAAGAGTTCCCGGATCATGACCTGACGGTGCGGGGCGGCGTTTCCATTGCCCGGCGCCTGATGGATCCCCTGGCCGAGCTGGTCAAAATCGACCCCAAGTCAATCGGCGTAGGCCAGTACCAGCATGACGTAAGCCAGTCCGCCTTGAAAAAATCCCTGGATGACGTGGTGATAAGCTGTGTCAACGGGGTGGGGGTCGATCTGAACCGGGCCAGCGCCCAGTTACTTACCTATGTGTCCGGGCTGAACGCCGCCATCGCCAAAAACATCGTCACCTATCGCGAGGCCAACGGCCCCTTCAAATCCCGCCAGGACCTGCTGTCAGTGCCCCGCTTCGGGCCCAAGACCTTTGAACAGAGCGCCGGCTTTCTGAGAATACCGGACGGAGACCATCCTCTGGATGCCAGCGCCGTGCATCCGGAAAGCTATCAGATTGTCGAGGCCATGGCCGGTGACCTGGGTAAAAAGATCGCCGATATTATGCGTCAGCCCGATCTTCGCCGGAAAATAGACCCGGCTGACTATGTCACGGAAAGCGCGGGGATACCTACCCTGACGGACATTCTGGAGGAGCTGGCCAAACCGGGACGAGACCCCCGGCGGGCCTTTGAAGCAGTCTCCTTTATGGAAGGGATCAATACCATCGACGACGTTAAACCGGGCCTGACACTGCCGGGTATCGTCACCAATCTCACCGCCTTTGGCGCTTTTGTGGATATCGGGGTGCACCAGGACGGTCTGGTACACATCAGCCAGATGGCGGATCGGTTTGTCAGGTCTCCCGCCGATATTGTCAGCGTTCAACAGCAGGTAATGGTGACGGTTCTGGAGGTTGACCGGGACCGCCGACGAATAGCCCTGTCCATGAAAACCCGCAAGGAGCCGGCTGAAAAAAACGCTGACCGGCTCAACCACCCGGACACAACATCCGGAGAGACCCGGACCGGTCGCAAAAAGAAAAAAGCGGCCCCGGCCTCCACTCCCCTGGCCGAGGCCCTGCGCCAGAGCGGCCTGACCTGAAGGGCCAGCGGCAGATCATTACAGTTCATATCGGCCGCTTCGCAGCCGCGCCCAAATCGAATCGTGAAATATCCGGGTTAGCCAGAATATTTCAGGCGGGATTTTAGAACTTGCCTGGCCGGAGAATTGTGCCATAATAATAAAATAAATCCGTTTATTCTAACCTCAATTAAAAAAAAGGTGCCCAATGCGCGGCAGAAGATGGCCATTATTTACCAGGATGATCATTTCGGCCGCGAAGGACTGGCTGGTCTGAAATCGCAGATAGGCAGATATCCGGGCATGAAGCTGGTGGCCGAAGTGCCGGTTGACAAACAGGAGACCAGGCTGAGCCCCTATGTTCAGCAATTGCGCCAAAGCAAGCCGGATATAGTCTTATTATGGGTGAATCCAATTTCCGCTTTCAAAATTTTTTATCTCGGGGAGATAACCAGGTTTAATCCCATCTGGATGGCGCCCAGCGCCTTGTCTGATTATGAATTGATGTTTGAAAAAAGCAAGGAGTTGACAAAAGGATTGATCAGCATGAACTACCTGACCCGGGATGACTCGAAAATTGAAAAATACCGGAAATTCTGGGAAGAGCAGCAGGAGGAGCTGAACATACCCCATTTCACGGGATTTGTCATCGGCAGCATAGGCTACGCGGAGGTGCTGGTCGAAGGAATCAAACGTTGCGGCCGCGAATTGACCCGGGAAAAATTCGTGCGGGAAATGGAAAAAATCCAGAATTACAATAAAGGCGTGCTGAGCACCATTTCCTATGGGCCGTTCGACCCTGACAACCCTGACTGCCGAACCGGCTTGACCAGGCTGTATATGACTCAATGTGCCGACAACGGGGAAACCCGGGTTCTGACCGACTGGTATGATCTGGACAGCAGTATCAAAGAGATAAATCCACCAGAGTTATAGTCCGGATAGAGCAGGACGGCATGTCCGGTTTGCATCACATAACGGCCGAAACAGCAGAGGATCGGGTTCATCGCGAACCCGGTCTGTTTCCCATCGGCCGGTGCGGAGGGATCCGCGGGCTTTAAGGGGACGCGGCCAGAAGGGCCGCCCCGATGGCTCCGCAAGTCTGGGCCTCCTGGGGCACTTTCAGTTTCAACCCGATCCTTTTTTCTATGGCCGCGCGCATGCCGGCGTTCCGGGAAACCCCGCCGGTCATGACCACCGGCTTGTCCAGGCCGGTCCGTTTCATCATGGAAACCATCCGGGCAGCGATGGAATCGTGAATGCCGGCGATAATATCCTCCCGGCTCTCGCCCCGGGCGATCATGGAGATAACTTCGGATTCGGCGAAAACCGTGCACATGCTGCTGATGATGACCGGTTTACCGGCTTTTCCGGCCAGGGCCGCGAAATCGGCCAGGTCCACCTCCAGGGCCCGGGCCATGACTTCCAGGAACCGTCCGGTGCCGGCGGCGCACTTATCGTTCATGACAAAATCGACTACGTTCCCGTTTTCATCAATCCGGATGCTTTTGCTGTCCTGGCCGCCGATGTCAATAACCGCTCTTGCCTTGGGAAAAAAGTAACGGGCCCCGGCCGCGTGACAAGATATTTCCGTAATCTGCCGGTGGGCGATATTCACGTTTTTACGACCGTAACCGGTGGAAACAAGGCAGTCAATGTCGGCCTCTTTTGTGCGGGTGGCGGCCAGCATTTTATCGAAAATATCCCGCCAGGCCCGGTTCATGTCGTAACCACTGAAACTCAGGTCGGAGTAAACCAGCTTCCTGTCGTCCATAACGGCTATTTTGGTGGTGATGGACCCGATATCGATGCCGACGGTAATCATTGCCCTCCCTTTCAATGCCGACCAGGTTCATTTAAACCGGGCATCTTTTTCAATCATATTTTATTAACAAGCCGGCCGTAATTTTGCCGTAAAAAACAAAACATCCGCTCTTCCGCCAGACGGGCGGACCTCAGGCATGCCGGTAAAGATTGCCCCCCCAGGTCACCCCGGCGCCCAGGCCCAGGAAAAGGACGGTGTCCCCTTTCCGGTAGCGGCCCTGCTCGATAACCTCGTCCAGAGCCAGGGGGATAGTGGCGGCGGTGGTATTGCCGTATTTCTGAATGTTATTGTAGACCTTTCCATCGGGCAGTTCCATGGCCAGCTGGTAAAATTCGTTGATGCGCAGGTTGGCCTGGTGGGGAATAATCAGATCGATTTCGTCCATGGTGGACAGTCCGGCTTGGGCCATCACTTCCAGGGTAAGTTCCGGCAGACGGGTGACCGCCAGCTTGAAAATACGCTTGCCATCCATTTTGGGATAATGACGGCCCTCTTCCAGCATCTGGTGGCTTATCCGTTCCGGATAGATCCTCGAAGCCGGCGCCTCCAGAACGAGACTTTCGGCGTATTTTCCTTCGGCGTGAAGGACCGAGGCCAGAACCCCGACATTCTCGTCTGTTTCCACTCCCTCCAGGCAGACGGCCGCCGCTCCGTCCCCGAATATCACCGCCACGTCGCGTCCCCGGGTGGTAATATCCAGGCCGGTGCTGTGAACCTCGGCCCCGACTAAAAGAACGCGTTCGGCCAGACCGCTCTTGATATAGGCGTCAGCCGTGGCCAGACCGTAGATAAACCCGGTGCACTGCTGCCGGATATCCAGCGCCGGGGTGGAGCTCAGTCCCAGTTTATGCTGAAGCAGGCAGCCCGACCCCGGGAAAAAGATATCCGGACTGAGGGTGGCGAAAATAATCAGATCCACATCTGCGGCGGTCCAGCCGGCCCGGTCCAGGGCGATTTTAGAAGCTTCCAGGCCCAGATCAGAGGCACCGGTCTCGCCTTCGGGATTAATCCAGTAGCGCTGCTCAATACCGGTCCTTTTGCGGATCCATTCGTCGGTGGTATCCATCCATTGGGTCATCTCTTCGTTGGTAACCAGCCGGTCGGGCAGGAATCGGCCGGTACCTCGTATGAGGGTGCGTTTTTCAGGCTTCATGTTCATCGCTCTCCTGTTTATTTTCAAAATAGTTGTCTACCAATTGTTCCGCCAGACCGGTATAGGCGCAGCAGGTTAACGCCCGCAGGCGACCCTTAATATCATCCGGTACGGCTTGGAGGCCGTCTACCAGCCGGTGAAAGTCTTCCAGGGTAACCTCCCTTCCGCGTGTTAATTCTTTCAAGGTTTCATAGGGATCGGCTTCGCCAAAAACCCGCATAACCGTCTGAATCGGCTCAGCCAGCAGCTGGGGCGAACAATCCAGATCGGCTTGAATAGCCTTGGTGGCCACGGCTATTTTACTGAAACCCTTACGGCAGTTTTTCATGCCGATCACGAAATATCCGAATACCGCCCCCAGGTTTCTCAAAACGGTGCTGTCGGACAGATCCCGCTGAAACCTGGATTGCAGCAGTTTCACCGAAAGATGTTCCATAATGGAAATAGCTACGCCGAGATTGCCCTCACTGTTCTCAAAATCAATGGGATTAACCTTATGCGGCATGGTCGAAGAACCGACCTCCCTTTCCCTGGTTTTCTGGGTCAGGTAGCCCAGCGAAATATAACCCCACATATCGCGATCCAGGTCGATCAGGATGGCGGCCGTCCGGATCATGATCTGAAGCAGCTCGGCGATATAACTGTAGGGGTTGATCTGGGTGGTGAACAAAAGGGGCGTCGTCCCCAGATAATCATTTAAAAACTTCTGGGTCTCCCCGACCCAGTCAACCTCAGGAAACACAAAAGCATGGGCGTTGAAATTTCCCGAAGCGCCGTTAACCTTGGCCTGGATATCGGCGGCCTGAAGTTTCCCCAGCTCCCGCCGCAGCCGCCAGGCGAAATTGACAAACTCTTTGCCGACCGTGGTCGGCGTGGCTGGCTGGCCATGGGTTCGGGCCATCATGGGGGTGGCCTTGTGCTCGCTGGCCAGAGTTTCAATGTCCGCCAGTAAACCTGCCAGGATCGTAGCGGCCAGATCACGACCGCGGCTGATCATAAGAGCGTAAGCGGTATTGTTGATATCTTCCGAGGTACAGGCGAAATGGGTCCATTCCCGAATCCGTTCCAGCCCGGCCCCGGCCAGCTCCTGCTTGATATAATATTCCACCGCTTTGACGTCATGGTTGGTGGTTTTTTCGATATCCTTAACCTGCCCGGCGCAGCCGGCATCAAAATCGCGGTAGATGGCGTCAATCTTTTTCGCCTCACCTTCATTAAGATCAAAAAAGCGCAGCTCCTGTCCGAGAAATTTCAACCACTGCAGTTCCACGTACAACCGATGCCGGATCAGGCCGGCTTCGGAAAAAATTTCGGCCAGATCCTCAGTCATGGCCGCGTAGCGACCGTCGAGCACCGACAGCGAGTTTATTCTATCCATAATACTCTCATACTCCTGTATATTTTTTTAGGTTAATCAACCCGACGCAAGACCGCATGACCTCTGAAAACTATCCCAGCCTGACAAAATACCAGGTGATCAGTTCCCTGCCGAAAAAAACATAGCTTATGGCCCCCAGCGACAGAAACGGCCCGAAAGGTAAACGGTACTGCAGGTTCTGCCGGTAGATAATAATAATCAGCAGGCTTATCAGGGTGCCGGTTACCGAACCTATCAGCAGGGTAAAAATGACCCCCTCCATACCGCACCAGGCGCCGATCATGGCCAGCAGCTTGATATCTCCGCCGCCCATGCCGTCAACACCCTTGACCAGGCGATAAGCCAGGGCCACCAGATAAAGGCTGCCGCCGCCGAAAGCGATTCCCAGCAAAGAGGCCGACCAGTCCAGCCGGCCGGTCAGTATCGCCGCCACCAGAAAAATCAAGATGCCGGGCAGGCTGATTACATCGGGAATGATCTGATGATCAATGTCAATAAAAACCACCACTATCAGGGCGGCCATGAAAATAAAGTGAAACAGGGCCACCGGCGTCAAACCGGCCATTTCATAAACAGCCAGGGCGCCCAGGGCGGTGATCAATTCCACCAGCCAGTAGCGACCGGAAATTCCCAGGCCGCAATAACGGCACCGACCGCGCAGCCAGAGAAAGCTGATCAGGGGGATATTGTCCCAGGGGGCCAGGCGGTGTTGACATCGCGGACAACAAGAAGCGGGAGTCACCACCGACTTGCCGGCCGGCAGGCGATAAATGCAGACATTTAAAAAACTGCCGATGCAGGCACCGATTCCAAACACAAAAACTTTCAACAAATATTCCGGCATAAAGTCACACCCCGCCCCGATATCTTTTTTCACACAACCCGTCCATATTCCGGACGCGCCCTGAATTATTTTGAATTATTTTTGAAAACCGCAGTATATCTTCGCAAGCTTACGGTCTTCGCCGGGAAAAATCAAGATTGACATTGTAAAAAATGATTTATGAATTATAATTAGAAGGATAACCAGAAATTAATGATAATGAACCAGAAAAGCCCAAACCGACATGGAGTCAGCATGGCTGAATCAGATAGAGACGATTTGATCAATATGATCGATGAACATGAAGATGATGAAAACATTCCCGAAGAGTTGCCGTTGTTGCCGGTCCGGGACGTGGTTATTTTTACTGACATGGTTTTACCCCTGTTCATTGGCCGGGACCGTTCCATCTACTCGGTGGAAAAAGCCATGAACGAAAGCGACAAGTACCTGCTGCTGGCAACCCAGAAAAACCCCGGGGACGAGAATCCGACCCAGGATGAAATTTTCTCCGTGGGCACGGTCGGTAAAATCCTGCGCATGCTGAAATTACCCGACGGACATTTAAAAACTCTCATTCAGGGCATCGCCAAGGCCAGAATCGTGGAATATACAAGCGAATCGCCGGGTTATCAGGTAAAAATTGAGCTGCTCCAGGAAGAACCACCGGAAACAATTGACATCGAAGCCGAAGCCCTGATGCGCAACGTGCGCGAACAATGTGAAAAGATACTCTCTCTTCGCGGAGAAATGTCTTCGGAAATCGACACCATCCTTGAAGGCATGGATGATCCCGGCAAGCTGGCCGACCTGATCGCCTCCAACCTGAAGCTTAAAACCGGCGAAGCCCAGCAGTTGCTGGAATTATCCGACCCGCTGGAGCGACTGGATAAAATAAACGGCATCCTTTCCCGGGAAATAGATCTTTCCACGGTTCAGGCCAAGATCCATTCCAACGTCAAGGATGAAATTTCCAAGACTCAGCGGGACTACTATCTCAGAGAACAAATGCGGGCCATCAACAAAGAGCTGGGCGAAACCGACGAGCGCACCCTGGAACTGAACGAATACCAGGAGAAAATCAAAAAAGCCAAAATGCCCAAGGAAGCCAGAAAAGAGGCGGACAAGCAACTCAAGCGTCTGGGGCAGATGCACCCCGACTCCGCCGAGGCATCCGTGGTCCGCACTTACCTGGACTGGCTGGTAGAGGTTCCCTGGAAACATACCACCAAAGATGTCCTGGATATCAAAAAAGCCAAAGACGTCCTGGATGAAGACCATTACGGCCTTGATAAAATCAAGGACCGCATCCTGGAATACCTCAGCGTCCGCAAACTCAACCCGGATATGAAGGGGCCGATTCTATGTTTTGTCGGAGCTCCCGGCGTGGGCAAGACTTCCCTCGGAAAATCCATCGCCCGGGCCATGAACCGGAAATTCGTCCGAATTTCCCTGGGTGGCATCCGCGACGAGGCCGAAATCCGGGGGCACCGCCGCACTTACATCGGAGCCATGCCCGGCCGCATCATTCAGGGTTTGAAGCAGTGCGGTTCCAAAAACCCGGTCTTTGTCATGGATGAAATCGACAAGCTGGGGGCCGACTTCCGCGGCGATCCCTCGGCCGCCCTGCTGGAAGCCCTTGATCCGGAACAGAACACGGACTTCAGCGACCACTATCTGAACCTGCCCTATGACCTCTCCCGGGTGCTGTTCATCCTGACGGCCAACCAGCCGGACACCATCCCCTCGGCCCTGTATGATCGCATGGAAGTCATCAACCTGCCCGGCTACACCGAGGAAGAAAAACGGATAATTGTCGAAAAATATTTATTGCCCCGGCAGTTGCAGGAAAACGGTCTTAAACCGGCCGACATCAAGATCAGCGGCCAGGCCATCAACAATACTATCAATCAGTACACCTCCGAAGCCGGCCTGCGCAATCTGGAGCGGGAACTGGGCAACATCTGCCGAAAAGTCGCCCGCAAACGGGCCGAGGGATACAAGGGCCAGCAAGCCATAACAGCCGGCAATCTGCATAAATACCTGGGCATTCCCCGGTACATTCCCGAGCTGGACCAGGAGGAAAGCCAGGTGGGGCTGTCCACCGGCCTGGCCTGGACCCAGGGTGGCGGCGAAGCCATGTACGTGGAGGCTTCACTTTACTCCGGCAAAGGCGAGCTGGTTCTGACCGGACAACTCGGCGAGGTTATGCAGGAATCAGCCCGGGCCGCGTTGAGTTACGCCAAGTCAAGTCTGCAACAATACGACATTGATGAAAGCGTCTTTGAAAATACCGACATCCATATTCACGTTCCGGCCGGCGCCATTCCCAAGGACGGGCCTTCAGCCGGAGTCGCCATGGCCGCCGCCCTGATCTCCGCCCTTACCGACGCGCCGATCAACAACGATGTCGCCATGACCGGGGAAATTACCCTGCGGGGACGGATTCTGCCCGTGGGCGGCCTCAAAGAAAAAACCCTGGGAGCGCTGCGGGCCGGCATCAAAACCATTATCGTGCCGGAGAAAAACAGAAAGGAAATTTCTGAAATCCCCAAGAGCGTCAAGCGCAAGGTCAAGTTTCTGTTTGTCGACAACATGGACAAAGTCATTCCGGTGGCGCTGAACTTCCCCCCCGCTAAAAACGGCCGCCAGGGTAAGAAAAAATGAATATTCTGGCCGTGGATACCGCTACCGCCGGCTGCGGCGTGGCCATCCTGTTAAGCGACGGCCGGCAGGCCCGGGCCATGGTTTTCTCCGGTCAAACCCATGCCAGCCACCTCTTGCCCCTGATTGACAAAACTCTATCAAACTGTGGCGCGCGCCTCAGCGACATGGATGGTTTTGCCGTTACCCGCGGTCCGGGCAGCTTCACCGGCCTGCGCATCGGCATCAGCACCGTCAAAGGAATGGCCGCGGCCTGGGATAAACCGCTGGCCGGGGTGTCCAGCCTGGAGGCCCTGGCCTTTCCTTTTACCGGCTGCCCTCTTCCGGTCTGCGCCCTGATTGACGCCAGAAAAGGCCAGGTTTACGCCGGCCGATATGTCTCCGACGAAGATGGCCTCATCAGTCTGGACGAAGAAAAAGCCCTGTCTCCGGAAGAAGCGGCCGCTGTTGATCAGACCTGCCTGTTTGTCGGCAGCGGGGCCACCGCCTACCGGGAGACGATCACGTCCGTGGCCGGGAATCAGGCCAGGTTCGCCCCCCCAACGCAAAACACCATCCGCCCGGAAGTCGTCGCCTACCTGGGCCGGCAAAGACTTCTGGCCGGCCAGGCCGATGATCCCGCCGCTTTCGCCCCGCTCTATGTCCGGCCGCCGGACGCGACCATCAATAAGCTGCCGCCTTCCTGACGGCTTTGTAAGGCGAAAAATTCTTCACAAGACAAGCAAGACACGATAAGATCATTTTCAATTATCAACCCGAACATTTCATGAATCCTGACAACATACAACATCCGGGCTAAAGGAATAAATTGATGAACACCTCTGCCACCTGTCAACTGCTAATCGACAAGCTCGACAATAAAACCGCGCGAATTGCCGTCATCGGACTAGGTTATGTCGGCCTTCCCCTGGCCATCACCTTTTTAAACAAGGGCTTTACAGTCACCGGTTTTGACGTTGATCCCGACAAATGCGAGGCCATCCACCGGGCGGAAACCTATATCAGGCATATTCCCCTGGAACCGCTGCGACCTTTTATCGAGTCCGGAGCGCTGGCGGCTACCCCTGATTTCAGTCAACTGGAAAACGCCGACTGCATCATCATCTGCGTACCTACTCCCTTGAACGATAAAAAAATGCCGGACCTGACGGCCCTGACCAGCACCACCGCGACCATGGCCAGATATCTGCGCCGCGGTCAGCTGGTAGTCCTGGAAAGCACCACCTATCCGGAAACGACCGAAAAGGAGGTGTTGCCGCAGTTGACAACGACAAACCTGCGGCCGGGGCAGGATTTCTTTCTGGCCTATTCACCGGAACGCGAAGACCCCGGCAACCGTCAATTTTCCGTAACCAACATTCCCAAAATCATCGGGGGAGTGACCCCGGCCTGCCTGCGGGTCGCTGACCTCCTTTACAGCCATATCACCGAGACGGTGCCGGTATCGTCGGCCCGGGTGGCTGAATTCGCCAAAATACTGGAAAACACCTTTCGTTCGGTTAACATCGCCCTGGTCAATGAACTGAAGATGCTGGCCCACCGGATGGATATCGATATTTTCGAAGTCATCTCGGCGGCGGCCACCAAACCGTTCGGCTTCACCCCCTTTTACCCGGGACCGGGACTGGGAGGACACTGCATTCCCATCGATCCCTTTTATCTCACCTGGAAAGCCCGGGAGTACGGTTTTGCCACCCGCTTTATCGAACTGGCCGGGGAAATCAACACCGCCATGCCGGATTACGTTATCAGTAAAATCTTCGAAGCCCTGAACCGCCGGGGTCGCTGCGTGCAGGGCAGCAATCTTCTTATTCTCGGCGTGGCTTATAAAAAAAACGTGGATGACGACCGGGAATCACCGTCCTATCCGATCATGAAA
>JBKHHL010000033.1:0-19629 GCA_046539175.1 Desulfosudaceae bacterium | reverse complement strand
CACGGATAAAGCTGAAACGACTTTATCCGAAATTATAAGTGTTACATGGTACTAGGTTTCCGGAACGCCACCCGCAGCCCCATTTCCGGCTACGATTTTTGCAGCGGCAAACTACCTTCTTGACGGTATTGCCAATATCACTCTAAATATTTATTTTATTTAATAAATGGGTTTGGAAAGGCCGCAAGAAAAGGACCTTGCGGCCGGGGGGAAACGGCCCCTTGACATTAGCAACGAAAGAACACGAAAGGAGGCGATTATATGCAGCTTATGCCGAGACGAAACAGAACCATGCCCACCTGGCGCAGAACGCCGGAAACCGCCCGTGACATGATGGATATCCTGGATCGGTTCTGGACGGAAACGCCTTTCGCCACCGCGCTGAGCGACTGGGAACCGTCCGTGGATGTTTCCGAATCAAACGGCAACATGCAGGTCCGGGCGGAACTGCCGGGTCTGAATCCGGAAGATATTGATGTCAATGTTACCGGTGATCTGCTGACCATCAAGGGTGAAAAAACCAGTGAATCCGAGGAAGAAGACCGGGATTTCTACCGCCGGGAAAGTTTTACCGGCGCTTTTCAGCGGACAATTCCGCTGCCCGAGGAAGCGGACAGCGAAAATGTTCAGGCCAGTTTCAAAAACGGGGTGCTGAACATCACCCTTCCCAAGACGGAATCCACCCGTTCCAAAAAAGTGGAAATTACCGCTGAATAACCAGGATTGAACGCAGCAGCACGGCCGTTCCTCCTTCAGACTCATGGTTGTTCTGATGGCAAGGGCAAGAATTTTGCCCTGCTGACATCAAAAAAGGGATGCGCCCTGCGAAAGGGGCGACATCCCTTTTTTTGTTACAACTTCTGCGTTGCCCCGGCTGGAAACAACCGGTGACACCGGCTACGACCGGCCGATGGCTGCCCGCGGCCGGATCAGCTTCGCAGCAGGTCATCCAGCTTACCCGCTTTTTCCAGGGCGGCCAGTTCATCATAGCCGCCGACATGGTAATCGCCGATAAAAATCTGGGGCACTGTTCGCCGGCCGCCGCTTTTTTCAACGACCTCAGCAATGTATTCGGGGTGCTCATCAATCAGGCGGATTTCCGGCCGGGCCTGTTTTTCGTCCAGGAGCTGTTCCGCCATGAGACAAAAGGGACAGGTGGTGGAAGCATAGACCGTAACGTGTTTCATGATGATGGTACCTCGCCGGTAATGGTTGACATTTGCTGGACAAATCGCTCCCACATGGATTCAAAGACCGGTGGCGGAACACTGTCCGGTGTCCGCAGCTCCAGGGTGGGGCCTTTGATGTTAAGACGGATATCGGTGAAAATGGTGGTCAGATGCCACAGGAAGCTGTCAAAATCGGTTTTCGTGGTCTGCCAGAAAGGGATATCCTTGCCCAGCACTTCGGCCAGCACGGCTACCCGCGTGAATTCTTCAATCAAGGCCCGCGGCGGTGAATCCGGCGTAATGTTTTCATAAGGCAGGCCGCAGCGGCCGGGATCGGTATTGTTCCAGATGTCGTCACGCTCGGCTTTCATGCCGAATGTTTGCGAGGGGATCATCTGGTGGGCCAGGTGGAGATAGATCGGCACCAGTTCACGGTAGTCGCGGATGACCGTGTGCAGGTGAATCGAGGCCGTTCCTTTCATCATCTCCATACCCCGGGTGCCGGTGGTTTTCAGGCGTTCGTGCAGCAGGTGATAGCGGGGATTATCCAGGCAGAGAGGTGCTTCGGCCCGGCCGGGAAGGTAGCCGGTGCCGATATAGTCGATCCCCAGGGCTTCCCGGATGGCCAGGTTGGTTTTTTCAATGGTGGCCAGGGACTGGTAAAATTTTTCTGAGTCATCCGGCAGCAGGGGAGGGCTGTGATATTCGATCTGGCCGCCTGGTTCAAAAGTTACTCCCAGTCCAAAATTGGTAAAAAAGAACCCCTCTTGTTCGTAAAATCCCCATTGGGGCAGGTAGGCGGTTATCTGCCGCAGATCAGTCCGGTCCATAATTCTTTCCGGCAGAAATTCATACTCAAAACCATAGGTCCGGGGATTGGCAGAGGCCTTTTGCCGGACTTTTTCACAGAGCTGATCCGCCAGAGTTTGAACCAGGCTGGTCACGGTGGAATTATTTGTCATAAAGCGGGACTTTTACGAAGCCGTCAGGTTTTGAAAAATTCATTATACCACAGGGTCAGGACAATAACAGCCAGAATTCTGTCCGCCGCTGAAACCAGGGTATCCGGTCCGGTCTGGCCGGTGGTCAACTGTTTCTGCTGTTCCTTGACCATGGCCGGGTCGAGCAGACCCTGGCGGTCGATCATGTCTCCGCTCAATATCTCCCGCAGAACCTCGGGCAGGGAGTCCGGCCGGGACAGCCATTCGGCCAGGGGGATGGTAAAGGGCTGTTTTTTGTGCCCGCCGGTGGCTTGATCGACAAGGTGGTCCCGGGACAGGGCGTAGCGGCAGAGCGCTTTTTCCCGGCCGGCGGCCAGGTCGGTTTTAAAGGCCACCGGCAGAGTGGCCGCCAATTCCGCCAGCCGGTAGTCCAGGAAGGGGGTGCGGGTTTCCAGGGAGTGTCGCATGGACAGTTTGTCCAGCCGCAGGATAACGTAATCCGGCAGCCGGGCCCGGGTTTCCATGGCGATGGCCGCGTTGAGGGGGTGCTCCCGGCCGGACAAGCGGGGCCGGGCGTCCCGCGGAAAAGGGACTTCGACCGGAGCCCGGCCGGTCAGGCGGGCGATCTCCGCCGGAGAAAAGAGTTGTTCGCTTTGAATGTAGCGCTCCACCGGGTCGGCGCTTCGGACGGCCAGGTAGGCCTCCAGTTCGGGATAGGCGGCCTTCATTTCTTTTTGTTCAGCGGGGGACAGTCGGGGAAAGAGGGTGGCCGCGGTTTCGATCATGAATTTGCGATAGCCGCCGAAAATTTCATCGGCGCCTTCCCCGGTCAAAACCACCTTTAAGCGGCTGCCCGCCATTTCGCAGACCTGGTCGGTGGGCAGAATGGTTCCCAGGCTGATGGGTTCTTCCAAAGATCGGACAATTTCCGGCAGTTGCCCCAGGGCGGCCTGGTCGCAGGTTCGCGTTTCCAGCCGGGCCTTTTCAAAGCGCCGGTGATTGGCCGCCAGAAAGTTTTTGACCCGGGGCAGCTCGTTATAACGGTCTTCGGCAAAGGCCATGGTAAACAGGCGCAGATCCGGCCGGCGAGCGGCGGCCAGGGAAGCCACCCCCGCGGAATCGATGCCGCCGCTGATAAAAGAACCCACCTCAACGTCCGAGCGGAGCCTGATCCGGACGGCGTCGTGGAGCAGTTCCAGAAACCGGTCCGCGGCCTGGTCCAGGGTGAGGGAGGAGTCGATGGCGTCCAGGCGGTATTCCCAGTAACGGTGCAGTTGATATCGGCCGCGCTCAAGATCGTAATCCAGGTATGATCCCGGCGGCAGGCGCTTGATGCCCTCAAAAAGAGTCTTTTCCCCGGGCAGGTAGCGATAGGTGAAATAGGTCGGCAGGCCGGCGGCGTCGAGTCGGGGTGGTTCCCCGCTTCCGGCCAGCAGGGGCTTGATCTCCGAGGCAAAAAAAAATCCCTCCCGGGTTTCGGTGTAGTAGAGCGGTTTGATGCCGAACCGGTCCCGGAAGAGAAGCAGTCGCTTTTCCGCGGGAGAATAGATCGCCCCGGCATACATGCCGTTGAGCATAGGCAGAAAATCCAGCCCGTAACGCCGGTAAAGATGAAGCCCCACCTCGATGTCTCCCCGGGAAATAAAGGGCTGGTCGGACACCGCCGGTTTTAACTCGAGATAGTTGTAGATCTGGCCGTTGCAGACAATGGCCGAGCCGTCCTGCGGGCAGATAATCGGCTGCATACCGGTTTCCAGGTCCAGGATGGACAGACGGGCCAGTCCCAGGCCGAGATTGCCGCGGTTCAGCGGAAACAGGGTCTCCCGTTTATCATCCGGTCCCCGGTGGCGTTGCCGGTCGCCCATCCGGCCCAGGCGTTGAGCCAGGTCCGCTTTTTCCAGGCTGTTGGAGATGATGCCGTAGATACCACACATAGGGACGCCTTTATAAAGCGGTATGCCGGAAAAGTTCGAAACCACCGCTGAAGCTGACCGCCGAAAATCCGTAATGGCGTAAAATCCGGTAAGCGATATAGCTTCGCATTCCAACCGCGCAGAAAAGAACCTGGGTTTTGTCTTTATCCAGCTCGTCCAGCCGGTCCCGGAGCTCGTCAATGGGGATATGCCGGGAGCCGGGGATAGATCCTTCGGTGTCAATCTCTTCTTTGGTCCGCAGGTCCAGCAGGGTATGAGTGTCCGCGGTGAAACGGTCGAAGTCGTGCCAGTAAACAGACTCGATATCGCCCTTGAGGTGATTGGCCGCCACAAAGCCGGCCATGTTGACCGGGTCCTTGGCTGAAGAAAAGGGCGGGGCGTAAGCCAGTTCCAGTTCTTCCAGGTCATAAACGGTCATTTGTCCGTGGATGGCGGTGGCGATGACGTCAATACGTTTATCCACGCCGGCCCGGCCCACGATCTGGGCGCCCAGGATTTTGCCCGCTCCGGGCGAAAAGAGCAGCTTGATGGTCATGTTCGTGCTGCCGGGATAATAAGAGGCGTGTGAGCCGGAGCAGGTGTAGCTTTTTTCATAGTCCCGGCCCTGCTGGCGCAGGGTTTTTTCATTGAGGCCGGTGCCGGCGATGGTTTGTTCAAATACCTTGACAATGGCGGTGCCCATGGTTCCCGGATAGGTGGAAATCCGGCCGCCGGCATTGTCCGCCGCGATACGGCCCTGCTTGTTGGCCGGTCCGGCCAGGGGAATCATGGCCGGTTGTCCGGAAACCCGGTCAGTTACCTGGACCGCGTCACCGATGGCGTAAATATCCGGATCAGAGGTGGTCATGGCGGCATCGGTAACAATGCCGCCCAGGTCGCTGATTTCCAGTCCGGCGCTGAGCGCCAGCCGGTTCTCGGCCCGGACTCCGATAGCCAGGATGACCAGGTCACAGGTCAGGCGTTTGTCCTGCCCGGTAACGACCTGGAGCCGGCCGGCTTCTTTGTTGAAACGTTTGACGCCGTCCCCCAGAATTAACCGCAGGCCGTTTTCCTCAAGATGAACATGAATCATCCGGGCCATTTCAAAATCAAGCGGGGCCATGACCTGGTCAAGCATTTCCACGATAGTGACCGCTATCTTTCGCCGGGCCAGGTTTTCGGCCATTTCCAGCCCGATAAAACCGCCGCCCACCACAACGGCGGAGCGGGGCCGCTGTTCGTCCACCATCTTTTTGATGTGGTCTATGTCGGGAATGGTGCGGACGGTAAAAATATTTTGCAGGTTAAGGCCTTCCAGGGGCGGCTGAATCGGGGCCGCGCCCGGGGAGAGGATGATCTTGTCGAATTTTTCCAGGTAAACAGTATCGCTGGTCAGGTCTTTGGCTGTTACTTCCCGGGTTTGGCGGTCTATGGAAAGCACCTCGCTGTTGACGCGGACGTCAATCCGGTAACGGCGGGCGAGATCCTCGGCGGTGGTTACCAGCAGTTCGTCCCGTTCTTCGATAACGCCGCCCAGGTAGTAGGGCAGGCCGCAGTTGGCAAAAGAGATGTATTCGCCCCGTTCAAAAAGAATGATTTCCGCGGTTTCATCCAGTCTCCGGGACCGGGCGGCGGCGGTGGCGCCGCCGGCTACCCCGCCGATAATGATCAGTCTGTTGGGCATGGCGCAGTTCCTTTCAGTCGGTGTTTTTTATGGGAGTTGTGGGGGTCGAAGCATCAATGAAGGTTGTTAATTGGTTTCCATTCATGTGAAAGGGATGGGCACTAATTACGCCCCGGTGTTTTTTCTGGCCGCGGCGCGGCCGCGCCCGAATTGACTCGTGAGATATCCGGGTTAAACCAGGGACATTATCGAACACCAGCGTTCGTATTCAGTGGCGACCGGCAGTCCCCGGTTTTTCATTATCGCTATCAGGCTGCTGGTATTGAAGCGCAGGGTCGGATTGACGGCCTTTTCCCCGGCCAGGGTAGACCGGACCAGTTCGGGGTCATAGGCTTTGATAAAAGCGTCAATGGCCGGATTGTCCGGTTCAATTTCCCGGGCGGTCTCCATGTATTCCAGGACATAATCATGGCCGCCGTAAATAACGGTCTCTTCCGGAAAGGCCAGGATGGTCTTGATCGATTCCAGGAACCGGGCCAGGTCGCCCGTGAAACAGCGGCCGGCCTTGCCGTTAAAAAGGGTGTCGCCGGTGATAAGCGCCCGGCCGCAATGGAAAACAGCCGAATCCATGGTATGACCGGGGGTATGATAAATGTCAATCCGTTCGTCTTCCAGGTCCAGTCGGGGGTTTTCAAGCAGGGTCGGCATATCAATAAATTCGGCGCCGGTCCGGCGGAGAAGTTCCTTGTTGCCGGTGGTATGATCAGGGTGGGTATGGGTGTTGACGATGGTTTGCAGCACCAGGTCATTGTCCCCCAGAAAGTCAATTATGGCGGTTACCGCGCCGGGATCCACGGCCAGGGCTTTCTTGCGGCCATAGACCAGGTAGGCCAGGTTGTCACTGCCGTAGCGAAATTGTTTGATTTTCATCCTGATCCCCGTTGTCTGATTTTATCGTGAAAAATTGGTTTTCAGCGGAAGGTTCCAGCCTTCCCCCGCATTTTCGCGTCCCGCGCCTTGCAGCCGCGTCCAGATCAACTCGTGGTGAAATATCCGGAGCAGTTTATTTTTTATTTTCTGATTTTATCATGGAAACCCTTATTTTAAAAGGGTTTTGTCGGTCAAGACGGTTGGGGGGGCTGACCGCGGCAATTTGCCGTCAGGGCGGCGAGAGAGAAACACGGTCCAGGTGGATGGGACGGTAATGGTCCGGCCGGAGGCTGCCGGGGCGGCGGTCAGGCGGCCTGCCGGAGGAAGATGGCGGTCAGAAAAAAAAGGCCGAAGAGGGTAATGACAGCGCCGGACAAAAGGCCGGCAGCTCTTTCAATTTCATCTCGGCCGTCTTGCGGCCGCGGCCAGATCGACTCGTGAAATATCCGGGTCAGGCAAAAGGTCAGGTTTTGTTCTCATCAAGATGACAGACCGAGGCGGAGATTTCTTTTTTGTCCAGGTTTTCCAGCCGGCTCCGTCGGGGCCAGGGGCGACGCCGGCGGCCAGGAGCAACACGATACCCGGCACGCGAAGATGGTGGGCCGGGGATTGGGCGATCATGCCCATAAGCAGAGCCAGGGCAAGAGTCAGGGCAAGAGTCAGGGCGGGATTATAAAAAAGGCTGCTTTCCATCTTTTATTCCAGGCATTGTTTGGAAACCCCCTGATCAATGGCCACGGGATAATTGCCGTCAAAACAGGCCTTGCAGAATTTTTTTCCCCGGCGGTCATCCGGTGAGGTGGACCTCAGCAGGCCATCCAGGGAAAGGTAGTGAAGGGAGTCCAATCCAATATAGTCTTTGAGCTGGTCCAGCGTCAAGGAGGCGGCAATGAGTTCTCCCTTGGTGGAAAAATCAATGCCGTAATAGCAGGGAAAACGATGGGGCGGGCAACTGACGCGCATGTGAATTTTTTTGACGCCGATTTCCCGCAGGGCCTTGACCCGGTTTTTGGCGGTTGTTCCCCTGATAATGGAATCTTCGATGATGATAATATCTTTGCCGCGCAGTAATTCCTTAACCGGGTTGAGCTTCATGCGGACACCGAAATCACGCATGTTCTGGGTGGGCTGGATAAAGGTCCGCCCCACGTAATGATTGCGGATCATGCCGATTTCGAAGGGCAGGCCGGATTCTTCGCTGTATCCCAGGGCGGCGTAATTGCCCGAATCCGGGAAGGGCATGACCAGGTCGGCCTCGGCCGGGGCTTCCCGGGCCAGTTGTCGCCCGTGGGCCTTGCGGACCTGGTAAACGTTCCGGTCGTAGATGGTGCTGTCCGGCCGGGCGAAATAGATATATTCGAAAATGCAGAAAGTCTGTTGGCGGGGTAAATCGGTAAAAAGGCTGCGCGGACCGTGGTCGTCGATAATGACGATTTCTCCCGGCTCCAGTTCCCGGATAAACTCCGCCTGGAGCAGATCCAGGGCGCAGGATTCCGAAGCCAGCAGGTAATGGCCGTCAAGTCTTCCCAGGCAGAGGGGGCGCAGTCCATGGGGATCCTTGATGCCGACGATTTCACCGGCACCGGTCAGGAGAACGAAGGAATAGGCTCCTTTCAGCCGGGCCGCCATATTGAGCAGTGCCTGATCAAAACCGTATTGAAGATTTTTGACGAAGATGTGCAGGGCCAGTTCGCTGTCCATGGTGGACTGGAAAATAGAACCGTCCATTTCCAGCTCGTTTTTCAGGGTGTGGGCGTTAACCAGGTTGCCGTTGTGGGCGATAGCGTAGGATTGTTTAAGATAATGAACGGCAAAGGGCTGAGCGTTGATGAGGCTGGAACTGCCGGTAGTGGAATAGCGGACGTGGCCGATGGCGCTGCCGCCGTTTAAGTCGGCCAGGTCGTCGATGTCGAAAATGTCGGAAACCAGTCCCATGGACTTATGGGTAATAATGGAGTCGTCCCGGGCTACCGCCATACCGGCGCTTTCCTGTCCCCGATGCTGCAGGGCGTATAAGCCGAAATAGGTTATGCGGGAGGCTTCGGGATGGTTATGGACGGCGAAGACGCCGCAAGCCTCGCGGGGTTTGTCTGGATCCGGCGGCAGCGGGGAACCGGCCTGGTGTCCTGGTTTCACGGTGATTCTTCCTTTTCTTTTGGCTCCGGTTCAAGGGGCTGGTTGGCTACCAGGCACCAGACGCCGCAGGGACATGCTCCGGCGCAGAAACCGCAGCCGATGCACAGCTCTTCGTCAACCACATAGGCATAGCCGGTGTCGTCGCCGGTTTCCTGCCGGCTGATGGCCGCCTGGGGACAGATGGAGACGCAGATACCGCAGTCCCGGCAGGTGCCGCAGGAGGCGCACTGCTCACCGCATTGGCTGGTGTCGGCAAATCCGGTCAGCCGCCGATCAAAATAGGCCAGGCTGATTCTGGATTTGTCAATTACCGGACGCTTTTCCGGGGTGGGCGTTTTGCCCGCCAGCAGGTCGTTGATGGCTTCGGCCGCCTTCCGGCCGGCGCCGATGGCATCGGTCAGCAGGCCCGGTTTGACCAGGTCGCCGATGGCAAAAACCCGCGGATCACTGGTCTGGTAAAGTTCATTGACTTTGACGAAGCCGTTTTCGGTCTTAATATCGTCAGGCAGAAAGTCCGTGTCCGGGGCGTCACCAATGGAGATGACGACGGTGTCCGCCGGCAGCAGCTCACCGGATTGCAGCCTCACTCCTTCGGCGGTAATTTCTTTGGTAAAGCAGGGCCAGCGGAAGACAGCGCCTACAGCTTCGGCGTCTTCCCGTTCCTGCCCAAAGGAGGCCGGTTGCTGGACGTCAATCAGGGTGATCCGGCTGGCTCCCAGCCGGTGGGCCTCGGTGGCCACGTCACAACCAACGTTGCCGGCTCCGATAATAACGACCCGCTCGCCCGGCCGGGCTTTGCCGGTGGCGGCGTCCGACAGAAAATCCAGGGCGCTGATCAGGCGCTGGTTTCCGGGGACAGGTATGCTCCGTGGTTTCCAGGCCCCGGCTGCCATTACCACGAAATCATAATCATCACGCAGTTGTTGAACTTCTTTCTGGTTTAGTTTCTGCGGCCGGTGAACCCGGTCGATACTCTCCCGGACCCGCTCCAGTTCCGTGTCCAGAACCTCCCGGGGAATGCGGCTTTCCGGGATAACCGTTGACATCTTGCCGCCCAGTTCCTGGTCAGTGTCATAAATGACCGCCTGGTGACCATGTCGCGTCAGTTGCCAGGCCACCGAAATGCCGGCCGGACCGCCGCCCACCACCGCCACTTTTTTTCCCGTGGGCCGGGGTTTTTCCATCGGCCGGGCGTTAAGGCTGGCTTTTCCCAACAGGGAAACGTCGACCGGCCGCATCAAGTCGTCCTGGCGGGTGCATCCGGACATGCACAGGTTGGGGCAGAGGTAACCGCAGACCGAAGCCGGAAAAGGGGTATAATCCAGGGCCATTTCCACCGCCTCGTCCACCAGTCCTTCCCGGATCAAGCCCCAGCGCTGCTGAACAGGTATTCCCGCCGGACAGGAGGCCTGACAGGGGGCCAGGTATGTCCTGTTTTCCCAGACCGGGACGTGGCGCCGCAATTCGCCGGTGGTTATCACTGGAATGGGATCGCGATCAAGGCTGGTCAGATCGCCGATCAGTCCGCCGGGTCCCAGCTCCTTGTCCCAGGTATCGGCCCGGAAGGCGGCCATGGATTTTTTTCCGGAACCGGTCTTTTCCCGGGGCGGGCGGGCGACCAGCAACTGCCAGTCATCGCGGACGGAAAGACTTTCCAGCAAGTCCGGTTTGCCGATACGATCAAGGAACAGGACCAGGTTGTCCAGCAGCCAGTGCCAGTCTTTGTCTGAAATCGGCCGGAGCCGGGCGTCGCTGTTACTGTAACCCTGGTGCGGGCCGCGGAAAAAGACCCGTCCACCGACCATGCCCACCAGCGGTCGGTAACCGAGAATATTGTCCGGATTCTGGGCGTCAAGGCCGCAGATAACGGCGACACCACCGGCCATGAATTCACCGAAGTAATCACCGGCTCCCCCCAGAATCCATACTTCCGGTGGCTCGAACCGGGGATTGTTCTTGGTCATTGTCATGCCGCGGGCGCCGATATTCCCGGCCACGAAAATTTTACCCTGGGCCATGGCATTGGCCAGGCCGTTGCCGGCATGGCCATGAACTATGATCTCGGCGCCGGCGTTGAGCCAGCCGACGTCATCCGAGGCCGGTTCCATGATTTCAATACAAGTATTGGGCACACCCATGGAGCCCGCCCGTTGGCCGGATTGACCGGTCACCCTGACGAAGAGCTTTTCGCCGTCGGGCTGCCACAAGCGGCCGCCAAGGCCGTGCTGGCCACAGGCTTCCACTTCAATATGTGTTTCCCGGTTCGCCACGGCTTGTTGCAGCGCCTCTTCCAGGACCCGGGATTCTATCCGGAGGCCGTTTTTCTTGCCACTTATTTTAAACCATTGATCCATTTTTGGTTATTTCCTCTAAACAACATATTTGATGCTCAACCGTTCGGCCACGGCCGCGTCATCTATGCCTAAAGCGTCTGACATGCCGATGGGCAGTGAGGTCGATCTTCCCAAAGGCGCGAAAATCTTTTTAAGCTCCGTGTCAAAGCTGACAAACACGTCGACCACGCGCTGGGCCACGTCTTCCGGGTCAAGTCGGCGGTAAAGCCGGGGGTCCTGGGAGGTAATACCCTTGGGGCAGAGCCCCACGTTGCAGATATTACAGCGATCTGATTCCGACCCCAGGCAGCCGGCGGCCGCCTGCATAATGTATTTGCCGGTCTGCACCCCGCTGGCGCCGAGCATGATCAGAGCGGCGGCGTTGGCGGCCAGGTTTCCGGTTTTACCGGTACCGCCGCCGGCAAACAGCGGAATTTCGTTCTGCATGCCCAGTTTGACCAGGTTCAGATAGCAATCGCGGAGATTGCTGGTAATGGGATGCCCCATGTTGTTCAAGGAGACGTTATAAGCGGCGCCGGTGCCGCCGTCTTCACCGTCAATGGCCAGGCCGGCGGCATACTTGTTCCGGGAGAGGTTGTTCAAAACGGCCAGGGAAGTCGAAGAGGCCGAAATTTTGGGATAGACCGGCACCCGGAATCCCCAGGCCATGTACATCGACTGGATCATTTTGGCTACGGCTTCTTCAATGGAATACTTGGTCTGGTGGGTGGGCGGACTGGGCAGGTTGACGCCGGTCGGCACGCCCCGGATGGCGGCAATCAGATGGTTGACCTTATTCCACATGAGCAGGCCACCGTCACCGGGCTTGGCACCCTGACCGTATTTGATTTCTATGGCGCAGGGGTCCACTTTCATTTCCGGGAGGGCGTGAATGATTTCATCCCAGCCGAAATAGCCGCTGGCGATCTGGAGAATAACATAGCGCAGAAAACGGCTGCGGAGAAGCCGGGGCGGGCAGCCTCCTTCGCCGCTGGATACGCGGACCGGCATGTCCAGCTCTTCGTTGAGATAGGTCACTCCCATTTGCAATCCTTCCCACATGGACGGCGACAGGGCTCCGAAAGACATTCCGCCGATTATGAGGGGGTAGATTTCCCGGACCGGCGGTATCCAGCCGTTTTGTCGGACGTGGAGCAGGTTTTCTTCCGGCGGCAGCAGCCGGCCCAGCAGAGTCCGCAGTTCAAATTCATGCCGACCGGCGTCCAGGGCCGGGTCGGTCAGCATGGAGATGCGGATAAACTTGAGACGGTCCAGGATGCCGCCGGGTGAGTTTCTGCGGCCGCCGCGTCGGCGGGGCAGGCCGCCCTGATTGACGTGAAAGACCAGCTTATCGGCTTCGTCATTGCGAACGGAGAGAATGGCCTCGTTGGGGCAGCACAGGCTGCACATACCGCAGCCCACGCAGGCGGCTTCAGGAACGAGGCGTTGGCGAATGCCATGATAAACGCTGTAATCGCTGGAAGGGGATTGTCCGGACCGGAGATCCGCCGCCACGCGACGTTTTTGAAACACCCCCAGTTCCAGGGCCTGTACCGGGCAGGCAGCGGTACACCGCCCGCACAGGGTGCATTTTTCCTTATCCCAGATGATCCGCCAGGGCAAATCCTTGATATTTAATTGGGAAGCTGTAATTCGGCCGTTTGGCTCCATAGCCGCATCTCCTTGCGCTCCTCGCTGACAATAACCGTGTCCAGGTGCATGGGTTGAATGTCCTCGGCCTTGTTCCGGTCCGGTATGACCGCGTCCAGTCCGCAGGTTTCCGAGGAAAAGGCGTACCGGCCGGGATATCCGCCGACCACCCCCGGCCGCAGTTTTTTTCTGTCCTGGGCCATGAACAGGGAATGGTCCGGCAGGCAGCCGATGGTGCAGTTGGGACCGTCAATGATCAGCCGCCGGCAGGTTTGCTTAAGGTGTTTCAACAGGTCGGCGTCGGGATGGGCGGCCAGGGACTCGTCCTGAAGCGGGGTAATGATATGCTTGTAGGCGTCCACGCCCAGACCCAGCCTGGCCATGGTGTAATGGAGGATATGAGTAAACACCTCTGAATCGGAATAGAAGCCGGTGTAGCCCTCGTATCCCCGGGACATAAGATATTCCCGGATGGGAACAAAGGCGGTATTTTCGCCGTTGGTCATGGTGGCGTAACCACCCAGAAAGAAGGGGTGACAGGCATAGAGATTGATGGCGTAATTGGTGTTCTGCCGGCCCTGGGCCATGACGATCCGGGCTTTGAGCTCCTCCCGGTCCAGGGAGAGATACCGGGCCACTGTCAGGGGATCACCGATTTCCTTAAGCATGATAACGTCCGGCCAGAAAGAAAAAACGATCATATCTTGTTTGGCCTGACCCATCTCGATCAGTTGCAGCCGGATGCTGGTCAGCCGTTCCTGGCACTCCGCCCAGCTCAGATTTTCCCATTCATCCGGATATTCATAAGCCCGGATAAGGTAAACATCCCGCCGGGGAACGCCCGGCGGTTGTTTTTTGGGTACTTTGATGGATATTTTGTGCTTGGTCAGAAAACCGATTTCCATCATGAAGTGATCCAGGCGACGCAGGCCGTCGGCGGTAAAGATACCCGACAGTACCGGCGTGTCCTTGATCTTTTCAAACGGTCCGCCCAGGTCTCTTAAAAACAGGCCGACGCCGGAACCGTCATGTCCTTCCCGCATGACATCAAGCGCTTCTAAGGCGATCATGGGGGAAAGCGGATCGTCGCTGGTTATCGCGAATAAACGGCACATTCCAGTTTCCTTTAACCTGAATATTTCGCGCCTCCCGCCGGAGCGGGAGACGCGAATAAATTTGGGCGCGGCCGCGAGTCAGCCTGCCCGGGCAGCCGGCCGGCCCCTCTTACAGTTTCGGCAGATACTCGTCAAGTTCAAACTGGCTGACATGAGTCCGGTAGCGGTCCCATTCTATTTTTTTGTTTTCGATGAATTTGTTAAAAATATGGTCTCCCAGAACTTTTCGGACCAGTTCGCTCTTTTCGGTTTCAATGATGGCCGCGTAAAGGTTGCCCGGCAGTTCGGTGATGCCCTTGGCTTCTCTTTCGGACGGGGTCATTTCAAAAATATCTTCTTCCACCGGTTCGCAAAGTTCATATTTGTTGTCGATCCCTTCCATGCCCGCGCCGAGCATGGCTGCAAAGGCCAGGTAGGGGTTGCAGGACGGGTCCGGCGCCCGGAATTCCATGCGGGTGGCTGTTTCCTTGCCCGGTTTATACATGGGCACCCGGATCATGGCCGAACGGTTGCGATTGGCCCAGGAGACGTATACCGGCGCTTCATAACCCGGCACCAGGCGCTTGTAGGAGTTGACCCACTGGTTGCACAGGGCGGTAATCTCCGGGGCGTGCTTTAGCATGCCGGCGATGTAATGCCGGGCCGTTTCCGAGAGATTGAACTTTTCGTCGGCACTGTAAAAGGAGTTTTTGCCGTCCTTGAAAAGAGACTGGTGAACGTGCATGCCGCTGCCGTTTTCGCCGAAAAGCGGTTTGGGCATGAAAGTGGCGTAATAACCGTTTTTCTGGGCGATCTCCTTGACGATCATGCGGTAGGTCATGGTGGTATCGGCCATTTTCAGGGCCTCGGCGTAACGCAGATCGATTTCATGCTGACTGGGCGCTACCTCGTGGTGGCTGTACTCCACCTGGATGCCCATGGACTGGAGGGCGAAAATGGTCTCTCGTCGCAGGTCACCGGCCATGTCCACCGGCCGGGCGTCGAAATAGCCACCCTTGTCAAGAATCTCGGTGCCGGCGTTATCTTTAAAATAGAAGTATTCCAGTTCCGGCCCCAGAAAAAAAGTGTAGCCCCGGTCGGCCACTTTTTTCAGCAGGCGCTTCAAGACATAGCGGGGATCACCCTCATAAGGGGTGCCGTCGGGCTGGAGAATGTCGCAGAACATTCTGGCCACCGGCCGTTCTCCCTGGCCCCGCCAGGGGACCATCTGAAAGGTGGTCGGATCCGGTTTGGCGATCATGTCGCTTTCTTCGATCCGGGCGAACCCCTCAATGGAGGAGCCGTCAAAGCCCATGCCTTCTTCAATGCCTTCGTCCAGCTCGTCCGGGGTAATGGCAAAGCTTTTCAGGGTTCCCAGGACATCGGTAAACCAGAACTGGATAAAGCTGATGTCTTTGTCTTTGACGATTTTTTTCACATCATCGGTGGTTTGGCAGTTCATCATGACATTCTCCTGTTTTGATAGCAAAGTCTGATTAGGTTTGATGCGGTCTGACGGCATCATCTGTTGTCGTTATTTATTAAAGCAATATGCGTGCCATTCCTTAGATTAGATTTTAAGTATCAGAAAAAACAGTTTTTATTGTTTAATTTCCGGCAGAAGCCGGCTGTGGTAATGATTCCATTTTTGTAATATTTTTCATATTTGTACCAAAAATGTATTTTTTATTGAAACCGTCCGGTTCCGTCATAAATCACCGGGTCGCCTTATTTCACAGATTCGTGGAAGATCCGGGCCGGTCCGAATATTTCGCCCTTTAAAGACGGTCATCGTTTTTGGTGTCGGTGGCAAGCCTGGAGAGCGTTCTCCGCAGAGGCCTTTAAATTACATTTTTGTAATATCGGCGCCGGCGGTAACAGATGAGGCGGTCCCGATTCAGAGCTTTTTTCGACGTTAATCAGTGACGGCTTCGTAAAAGTCCAATTGCGCAAAGCGGCCGGCTTCGTTGCAGGGTTTTTCCCGGAATTTCACGTACTGCTAAGTACGCTGCATTCCACGAAAAATTCTGCGCGAAAAACTCTGGACCCTGATCCTGAACTTTTTACTTTGCCGTCCCAAAAATGACTTTTTACGAAAACATCATAATTATACCTCAAAAATAAAGTTTTGGATAATAAAATTGATGGCTTCGTAAAAAGTCGGGATTCCCCTTATTGCGTCACCCCGGCGGAGGCCGGGATCCAGTAAAATCAAATAGTTCTGGATTCCGGCCTTCGCCGGAATGACGGGGTAGGGACTTTTTACGAAGCCGTCGAAAAAAGCCTTGACACAAAAACAGGGGTAAATTAAAAGTTTAAAGTGGTGCTTTTTACTTTTGATAAAGTTTATTGCTCAGGTGGCCGCGCCGGGATTAATCGGAAAATATCCGGTCAAAAAATGAGGGGGCTGATATGGGAGGGCACACATGTATCAGGGACAGTTATCACCGGAAACTGTCCTATCTGCGGGTATCGGTCACAGACAGATGCAATTTGAATTGCCTGTATTGCCGGCGCTGGTATTTTTCCCGGTATTTTCCTTCTCGTGAAATTTTGACTTACGAAGAATTGCTGCGGCTGATCAAGATCGGCGGGGAACTCGGTATCAGCAAGATACGCATCACCGGTGGCGAGCCTTTTGTCAGAAAAGACGTCGGCCGGTTTATAAAAAAGGTGGTCAGGATGCCGGGCATCAAGGATGTTTCGGTAACAACCAACGGACTCCTGCTGCATAAATATCTGCCTCAACTCCTGGAGGCCGGGGTTTGTCGTTTGAATATCAGCCTGGACACCCTGAGTCGCGATAAATATAAACTTATTGCCGGTCGGGATGCTTTTGACAGAGTCTGGCATGCCATCCTGGCCGCTGTTGAGGCCGGGTTTGCCCCGGTCAAGATCAACATGGTCGTTATGCGGGGGATTAATGATGAAGAGGTGGTTCAATTCGCCGATCTGACGCGCCGTTATCCTTTACATGTCCGGTTCATTGAATACATGCCTTCCAGTAAGTATCGGCTGGATCAAAACCGCCAGGTCATGGCGCCCATGATTAAGGAACGTCTTTCCCGGGAAGACAGCTTTCGGCTTTATCCGGTGGTTTCGGCGGACAACAGCAATGTCGCGGAACTTTTCAGATATAAAGACGGCCTGGGGGAGGTAGGTTTCATCAGTCCGATCAGCAAGCATTTCTGCCATACCTGCAATCGGCTGCGGTTAACGGCCGACGGGCAGCTCCGTCCGTGTCTTTTATCGGATGTGGTGGTGCCGGTGAAGCCGTCTTTGCGGGATGGTTCTCCCAACATCAAGATAGCCTCCCTGCTGCGGGAAGCCGCTTTGATCAAACCGAAAAGCGGGTTTGAAAACTCCCGTGACAATTCCGGGTATAATTCCGGGGAACACGAGTCTGATATCCCGGAATTAATGTCCGCCATCGGCGGTTAGCCCGGATATTTCAAGAAATTTCCGTTCCGGGTGGGACCGTGAAAAAAAGAACATTTCTTATTTTTAAAAATTGAAATATAATTAAAAAATTGCCGGCGTCGTAAAAGTCGCCTCAACAGACATGTCAATTGTTTGGCGCAGCCGGAAAAAAACATTAATATCAGGAGGTGGGCTATGTTTGGAATCGGAATGCCGGAATTACTTATTTTGCTTGTAATCGTAGTGATAGTTTTCGGGGCCAAAAAAATACCCGAGATCGGTTCCGGACTGGGCAAGGGGATCCAGAATTTCAAAAAGGCCACTACGGAAGTAAAGCAGGAAGAAGAGGGCGGCAGGCTGGAAGACGGCAAGCAGCAATAAGGTTGCCGCTATCAGGTCGGAGCGCTGTCAATCTTCCGGGGGGCTGCCGGTGAGGCCGGCTTTTGATCTGAGACGGGGTTGGGGCTTGCTGCCTGTTTTTCGGGCGGTCAGGTCAGGTTGTCAGCAGGTGTTTGATCTTTTTGTTAAGCAGCTGCCAGTAGCATTTGGGAAACAGATCCACCAGCA
This sequence comes from Desulfosudaceae bacterium, assembly GCA_046539175.1. Classification (GTDB taxonomy): domain Bacteria; phylum Desulfobacterota; class Desulfobacteria; order Desulfobacterales; family Desulfosudaceae; genus CAYTQK01. The sequence continues at coordinate 1,852 of JBKHHL010000033.1, read as the reverse complement.
GGTCGAATGATTTCATAGCCAGCTCGTTGGCGTCTTCCACCGAGATATTATTGTTTAAAATGTTTTTGAGAAAAACGTTAAATTCTTCTTCCACCAGTACCTGGGTCATCTTAAGCCGCATTTTCAGCAGGGAGGCCAGGACCTCACTGTTGCCGCCGTTTTTCTTATTGATTTCGGCGAGAATCGTGGCTACTTCAAGGTCTTTTTGATTGAAGCGGCCCTGTTCATCCGAAGTGATGAGATTCTGGCTGATGGCTTCGTCCAGTTCTTCCGGGGGGATGTCCGCCGCTTCGATAAGCTCCTCCCGGGTCAGGAGAGCGGCTTCCAGATTGATATCACCGATGGTTTCAAACCAGGATATCTGTTTGGCCTGGTTCAGCTTGTCCTCCAGCTCGTTTCCGATGAGATAGGCCTGCTCGTGTCCGACTTCATCAATGACCTGCTTCATCATGCTCAGGGGGAGTTCGTACTTAACGTGGAAATTATTGATAAGTTTCAGGAGATTGACGCAGCTTTCATCATAGTAACAGATCCCGTCAGCCACTTCCAGCGGACTGGGCAGGAGTCCCTGCTCCCGGTACAGGTTGACCTGCTCGCCGACCACGCCCGAAGCGCGGCATAATTCTTCAATAGTAAACCCTGATGTTTTTTCTGAAGTGGATCCGGTTGTTTTCTGACTGGTCATGGTCCAAGACTCCTATGAGATATGGAGGTAGTATCCATTTCCCTGGCAGGACTGGCAGGGAGCTCCCTGAGAAGCAGAGTACGCTTCATGACATTGCTCGCAGATCAGAATCTCTTCTTTTTTCTCACGCTCTCCATGCCGGGTGATCCTGACCTTTTTAATGGACAGGATGGAATTTCCCGCGGCAAAAATAGCCTCCATCAAGACACTTCGGGGAAGATCTTTCTTGGGAACCAGTCCCATAAACCAGTTGTAAACAGTCGGGTGCGCTTTTGCTTTATCCGGATCCAGCCAGGCCCTGTACCCCTCGAAATTATTGCGATCATACATGGTGACGGCAAATTTGTCAAGGTCAATGATTTTAAGCCAGCCATTGCCGATGGTGCAGGGAGTGAATATTTGCACGGCATCCGGCAGGCAGTGTCGGGTCTCTACAATGGCGTCCGCCTCAACCTCCCGGCCGATATGGTCGTAGAGCAGGTCAATCATAAAAGCGCCTATCAAAAGGCCCGGGGCCACAAAACCGTGAAACCGCTTGATGTCCTCAATTAATTCTTCAGGTGTCCGGCCGCAAATCATGCTCCCTCCCTTGTTGATGAACAATGATTACAGTTCAAAAGCTTGTTTTTATAAGATTACTGTATTTGTGATAATAAACGAAAATATAATAAAGAAAAGTAAAAAGATCAACTTTTTATTTTCGTTATCTTAATATGTTGAATTTTTTAGATATATTTTTTTATGGATCGTGTAAAAAAAATCTTGACAGCGAATATCGTTTTATATAAAAGTAAAAAGTACAGCTTTTAACTTTTTGCAAGAGTTGTTTCTCCAATCACCAATTTCAAACCAGCCAAGGGGGGCGCATGATTCTAAAGATCATCAAAGCAATCATTTTCGCGGCACTCATGACATTGATTTATTTTATTTCGGCCAATATCGGCTATTACTATTTTAACGGTGAGACGATGTTTCGGAATATCCATTATTACGCCTGGGTGCAATATTCCATCGGTGCCGCTCCCATGTTTGCCGGCGCCCTGGTGGTGGAGTTGCTCCGGCAGTTTCTGGGCCGGAACTCATGAGGGCGGTCAGCCGGACTTTTTTTCGCCGGACTTTTTCCGGGGGACTTTTTCCGGGGGACTTTTTTCGGGGGATTGGTCGGGA
>JBKHHL010000162.1:0-5684 GCA_046539175.1 Desulfosudaceae bacterium | reverse complement strand
CGGTCCCGGTTCGGGACTGGTTTGGGCTTGAAATATAACCAGGTTGGCGATAGGATTATAAAAAAAAGAAATGGTGATAACCATGAAAGAAGACCTGAACAAACTGTTTGATCCGCAAAAAGTCTGCCGCCTGCTGGTCAAGAAAAAGATTATCAGCAAAGAAGACGCGGCCGATATCCTCAAGCAGCATCCCCGCATCCGGCAGGGACTGGAGAAAGCCCGGCAGGCCAGGGCCGCCGCCGCGCCACCCGGCGTAAAAATCAACAATCCCATTACTGTCGTGGATGTTATTGTTTCCATGAACCTGGCCCGGGCCGATACTGATATCGGAGCAGTGGATGAAGAATGCATCTTTCAGGCCCTGGCCGAGGAATGGGGGGTGCCCTATCGAAGAATTGATCCCATCAAGCTGGATCTGGAACTGGTCACCAATACCATCCCCCGTTCTTTTGCCATGAATTACCTGGCTTTGCCGGTAGCCCTGGAAAATAATTCCCTGATAGTGGCCACCCCCAATCCGTTTAACACCGAAGTCCTGGACGATATCGCCCGGGTCGTTCATAAGCGGGTTATTCCCGTGGTCAGTCCCAAATCAGATATTATCCGTACCATCAACGAGTTTTTCGGTTTCAAAAGGTCCATTGCCGCGGCTGAAGATCAGTTTGATGTTCCCTCGGTTGATCTGGGCAACCTGGAGCGTTTTGTCCGGCTGGCCGGCGAGGGGGAAGTGCCCGTCAATGACAGTCATATCGTCAATGCCGTCAACCATCTTTTTGCCTATGGCTTTGATCAGCGGGCCAGTGATATTCATATTGAACCCAAACGAGACGTTACCGAGATCAGGATGAGAATTGACGGGGTGCTTCATTCGGTCTACAAGATACCCAAGAAAGTACATTACGCTCTGGTCAGCCGCATAAAAAATATCGCCGGCATGGATATGGCCGAAAAACGGAAACCCCAGGACGGCCGCATCAAGATGGAGAAAGATCAGGCCGATGCCGAAATACGGGTCTCAATTATCCCGATCGCGTTTGGCGAGAAAGTGGTCATGCGTATCATGGACCCCGATATTTTATTCCAGGACCTGGAAGGTCTGGGGTTTTCCAGGGATGAACTGGCCGCTTACCAGCATATCGTCAATCGTCCCAACGGTATTTTCTTGGTCTGCGGTCCTACCGGCAGCGGTAAATCCACCACGCTTTATTCCACCCTGAGATACCTGGCCACGCCGGCGGTTAATATCACCACGGTGGAAGATCCCATTGAAATGATCCATGAGCAGTTCAACCAGATCGCGGTTCAGCCGGTGCTGGGCATCACCTTTGGTTCCATTTTAAGAAATATCCTGCGGCAGGATCCGGATATTATTATGCTCGGGGAAATGCGGGACCTGGAAACGGCCCAGAACGCCATTCAGGCCTCTTTGACCGGCCATCTGGTTCTATCCACCCTGCATACCAATGACGCTCCTTCCTCTATTATCCGTCTTTTGGACATCGGTTTGCCGCATTTTCTGGTGCAGGCCACCCTGTCAGGGGTGATGTCGCAGCGGCTGGTCAGAAAAATCTGCACCAGTTGCCGGGAATCTTTTGAAATGCAGGCGGAGGAGCTTGATACCATGGGGATAAGAACCGGTAAGACCGGTCAGGTTCGCCTCTACCGGGGAACCGGTTGCGTCAAGTGTCGCAATACCGGGTACCGGGGGAGAACCGGGGTGTTTGAATTGATGCCCTATACTCCGGCCATCCGGGAGTTGACCACCGCCTCCGCGGAACTGGAAAAAATTCGCTCCGTCAGCAGGGAAGAAGGCATGCGCACCCTGCGGGAAGACGCGGTCAAAAAAATGTTGCAGGGCGAAACCACTTATCAGGAGGTCCTCCGGGTGACCTGGGAACAATAACCTTACCGTTCCGGTTGACCGACCATAAACAATCAAAAAAATTATCCGGGTTAAGCCTGATATTTTTGTAAAAAGTCGAGATTTTCCTTATGGCGTCACCCCGGCGGAGGCCGGGGTCCAGTAAAATCAAATAGTTCTGGATTCCGGCATTCGCCGGAATGACGATGTAATGACTTTTTACGAGTACATCAAGCCTGATGGGCGGGGAAGTCAAATAAAAAGCCGGACCCAACCAGGCCGCTTATTTCAAGTTGCCTGACCGGGTCCGGCTTTTTTCCGGTTTGGATGGAAGTCGGAACTCAGGGAGTCTTGAAGCTATCGCCGGGCTTGATGCTTCTGGAAGACTGGGTGATGGTGGCTGTGGCGGTGGTGTCTTTGACCAGCAGAACCAGCAGTTTGCCATAGATGTAGGATGGCAAACGCGTGGTTTGTCCGTCTATTTCATGTTCTTCCTGATAAAAGACGTCATATCGTTGGCCCGCTTTCAGCCCGTCTTTTTTGCCCTTGTTCAGAAAAACGATGTCGTAATCAGCCGACATGAGGACATCATCTTCGGATAACAGGATATGGCCGGTCAAGTCTTCCGGCGAAGGTTTGAGGGCGATTTTTTCAGATCGTTTCGGAATGGGCATGATTTTGTCGCCGATCCGGATGGGACGGATCGATTTGACCACCTTGGCGACCACGTAAGCCGGATTTTTTTTGGTTACTTCAACGGTACCGGCAATTTTATACTGATGGCCGGCATAATCACCGCTGTGCGGATCAGTAACCTTTTTCAACGGTTTATAAACAGCATACTGGTTGCCGACGATAAAAGCATCGTCATTGTTATTGTCAACATGATGAATATAAACAAAATCATTCTGGCTGATCATCTCCTTGGTTTCGCCCTTGGATTTGAAAATTTCACCGATAGCCAGGGGATCGGCTTGTTCGTCGAACATCTTGGTTGCTGATAATTTTTTAACAAATCCCACCTGATCGATCTGGGGATAATGGAAATATATTTCCGGCTCCGGCTCCGGTACGGGTTCCGGTTCGGGGGCGGGGACTTCTTCTTCGGGCTTGGCCACCTCGATTATCTCCGGCATCTTTTCCTCCACCGGTTCGTCTTTGTCTTCGATGGCCAGGGCTTCGGTTTTCTGGTAAAGACGGATACGATTACCCGGGTATATCCAATGGGGGTTGGTCAGATCCTTGTTCTGCCCCCACAAGTCAGGCCAGGCGAATTCCGAGTCATAGAATCTTTGCGAAAGATCCCAGAGCGTGTCACCTTTCTGGATGGTGTAATAAAAACCCGGGGTGAAATCTTCCCCGGACTCAGCCTCGCTTACCGGAGTCTCCGCAAGAGATACGCCGTACCCCAGAAAGCAGCCGATCAGACCGACCAATATGGGAAGGATAACTTTTTTAAATGACATAGCACACCTTTTCGAAATTAATTGTCGGGTTGACGCGCCTCAGGTTCTCGCCCTCGAATAATATTTAGCCCCAGTTTCCTCTTTTTGTCAAGCCTTGAGGCATTTTCCGCGTTTTTGTGGCAACCGGAACTTGAATCGAAAATCAGTTCAGGCCTGTGTCTCACCTTTCGGTTGAGGTTGTCACGATATTCAAATTTAAAGGGAAACCTGCTCCAGGCAGACCTTTCTTTTCAGGATCATTCCCGCTGTTTCGCAAAATTGTTTAGTAATATCGGACGTGTAAAAGTTGGACCGACCATTTCTGGTGATGGTTTTTTCAATTTCAGGATTACTTTCAAAATATTTTTTCAGGGCCCGGGCCACGACAGTGGAAGAATCAATCGCCAGTGTCCGGGAGCCGATTTTCCGGGCTATAATTTTTTTCAGGATGGGGTAGTGGGTGCAGCCCAGAATCAGGGTGTCGATGTTTCTTGTTTTCAGGGGGCGCAGATATTTTTTGACAATCATAGCTGTTTCCGGCTTGTTGATCCAGCCTTCTTCCACCAGAGGCACCAGGAGCGGACAGGCCGCTGAATAGACCCTGGCCCGGGGACGTTGTTCCAGGATTTTTGTTTTGTATATACCGCTGTTGATGGTGGCGCGGGTGCCGATTACCCCGATGGTTCCGGTCCGGGAATGTCCGGCCGCCAGGGAAACCGCCGGGGAAATGACTTCAAACACCGGCACCGGTAATGTCCGGATGAGCGGTTCGGTTACCACGCTGGAGGCGGAATTGCAGGCCATGACGATAACCCGGGCCCCTTTGGAAAGCAGAAAATCAATATCCTCCAGGGCGTATTTTTTTACCGTGGCGGCGCTTTTGGCGCCGTAGGGAGTCCGGGCCGTGTCCCCGAAATAGGTGATATCATAGCCGGGAAGTTCATCCATGATGGCCCTGGCCACAGTCAGGCCGCCCAGGCCGGAGTCGAAGATACCGATCACCGTTTTTTCGCCTGTTCCTGTTTGACACAGTTTTTGATGATGTCCGGGGGGAAGCCGGTTTGAATGCCCGGACAGAAAGCCGCCATGATATCCCAGTTGGCGACATCCGCCAGTACCCCCTCAATAAAGGGCCAGTCTTTGCACATCCGCGGTTTGACCGGATGGATAGAGCATTTTTCTTTCCAGAAGACGCAATAGCCGTTTTCACTCTGAGCCAGCACAAGCCGGCTGCCGGAACTGGTACAGTACTGGTCGATAAACCGGCCGGGCGGGATGGACAGGTAGGCGGCTATGCGTTCTATATCAGCTTCGGTCAGGTAGGTTCCGCCGTAGCCCTGGCAACAATCTCCGCACATGCGGCATTGGAACAGATCAGCGGAGGTGACGGTTTTATAGGGCATATCTTTTTTCCAGGGAATTTTTCAGGGTGACCTGATCAACATATTTAAGATCACCGCCGATGGGCATGCCCGAAGCAATGCGGGTCGTTTTAACGGGATAGGCCCCCAGTCTTTCGGCCAGGTAAGCCGCGGTGGCTTCTCCTTCCACCTGGGTGCCGGTGGCGATGACGACTTCGGTGAACCCGCCGGCTTCCACGCGTCGGATCAGATCATTAACCCTGATGTCATCGGGACCGATACCGTCCATGGGCGACAGGACACCGTGCAGGACATGATAGAGGCCCTTGAAAACCCCGGTGTCCTCAATGGCCATCATTTCGGCGGGACCTTCCACCACGCAAACAACCCCGGTATTCCGGGCAGGATCGTCGCAGATACGGCAGAGGCGCTTGTCGCTGAGGGTATGGCAGCATTCGCACAGGCGGGTTTCTTTTTTTAAAGTCGTCAGGCTGGCGGCCAGGTCATTTACTTCCCGGGCGGACACCCGCAGCAAATGCATGACCAGCCGTTCCGCGGTTTTGCGGCCGATGCCGGGAAGCCGGGTCAGGTTCTTGACGGCATTGCGCATGGATGGCGGGTATTGTTGCATAATTCTTTACTGCCGCTTAAGTCAGGCCGGGAATATTCATGCCGCCGGTCAGCTTACTCATTTCCGAGGAAACCATTTCCTGGGATTTGGTCAGGGCGTCGTTGACCGCCGCCATTATCAGGTCTTGCAGCATTTCCACGTCTTCGGGGTCGACTACCTCTTTTTCAATGGTCAGCGCCGTGATCTGCTGGCTGCCGTTGGCGGTTGCCCTGACCATGCCTCCGCCGGCTGTCCCTTCCACGGTCTTGTCAGCCAGCTCAGACTGCATTTTAGCCATTTTTGATTGCAGCTTTTGCGCCTGCTTCATCATGTTGCCCATGTTTTTCATAATATGCTCCTTGCCCATAATTTAATGACTTAACCGGTTCCCATCCATAAATGGCCTT
>JBKHHL010000161.1:0-5723 GCA_046539175.1 Desulfosudaceae bacterium | reverse complement strand
TCTACCGCGAGTGTCCTGCAACACAGCAGATGGAGCCAGGGGCTCGGGCTCAAGGCGACTCGCCCGAAGGGTGAATTTTTTTGACATATAATAGATTGAAATTCAATAAACAGCCGGTTACACTTTGTCTTTTAAAAATAGCTTAAAAATACTTGATAACTATTTGAACTTTATTGGTTAACCAACAATTATCGAAAAAATTCATGAAATATTCGGGTTAATCGAAAGCGGCCGCCGGATCTATCCGGTGCTGAATACGGCCTTCGCCATCCAGCATGAAAATCAGAAAATTGTTGGAGGCGGCGTCATTGACCAGTTCTTCGAACAGGACCGCCTGGATTTCATATTTTTTGCCCGGCTCCCGGGGGAGATTGATAAAACAGGCCTGGGCCGCTTCTTTGTCGGCAAAAGCCGGTAAATAGGCCACTTTTAATTCCTCGTCGTGGTATCCCACGAAGCTTTCCCGGCCAGCCGTGTTTTCCACCGCCACGTAGACCCAATCCTGTTTTGCTGGTAGTTTATTCATATTATTTTCCGGTTATGTTTTTTGTTTTTTCAATTTCTCCAAGTCATTTAATTCTACACCTTAACCCGCTTTAAAGCAAACGCGAACAGATTCTGGCCGCGTCTTTCGGATAGCCCGGTTCCGGCAGCTTTTGATTTGCAATCACCATCTTAAAGCTGTTATTGTAGTTACATTATTTTAAATTCCCACACTGATTTTTAACCAAGATTCAAGGAGGAGGTTATGTCACAATTAATAGACCGCATGCTTCGGGCGGCCAAGCTGGATGTCAACCTCTACGAGGAGGTGGAAGCGGATCAATCGGCTATGGGGCAGGCCATGATCGTGGTTGTTCTGGCCAGCCTGGCGGCCGGCATCGGCACCATCAGCACCGCCGGTGTCATGGGCATCGTGATTGGAACCCTGACAGCCCTGGCCGGCTGGTTTATCTGGGCTTACCTGACCTATTTCATCGGCACCAAAATGCTGCCGGAACCCCAGACCGAAGCCAGCCCGGGCGAACTGTTGCGGACCATCGGTTTTTCCAGCGCGCCGGGATTAATCCGGGTTCTGGCTATTATTCCGGGGCTGGCCACCATTGTTTTTCTGATCAGTGGCGTCTGGATGCTGGTGGCCATGATTATCGCCGTGCGGCAGGCCCTGGATTACCAGAGCACGTTGCGGGCGGTGGGTGTCTGCGTTATCGGCTGGATTATCCAGGTGCTGGTAATCGGTCTGATGGTGGCGCTTTTTGCCGGGCCCCCGGCGGCCGCGTAGCACGGACTGGCGGCGCGTGATTTTTAAAATCAAATGACGTTTACCCTGCCCCCGGCGGCCGCGTAGCACGGACTGGCGGCGCGTGATTTTTAAAATCAAATGACGTTTACCCTTACAGACGATCAACTGCTGGATATCGCCGGTGGCCTGGCCCGGGACATAAAGACCGGGCTTGCCACCGATGAATCCGATATCCTCGCCATTCCCGCCTTTATTCCCCTGGACCGGTCGCCGGGATCCGGCACGGTTCTGGCCCTGGATGTCGGTGGAACCAACGCCCGGTGCGCGGTGGTTTCCCTGGATGACCGCGGTCGCCTCACGGTTGAACAAGGGCCTTTAAAACGGAAGATTCCCGTGTCACGGGGGGAACCCACCGATCCGGCCGAATTTCTGGACGTCCTGGCCCGTCTTATTCAGGATCTCAACCCGCCCCGCGGTTTGCCGACCGGTTATTGTTTTTCTTACCCGGCCCGTCCCACTCCGGACCGGGATGCCGTTATTCTGGACTGGACCAAGGAATTGTTTGTGCGGGACACCATCGGACGTAAAGCCGGCCAGATACTGCGCCGGCATTTGGATGATAAATATCCCGGCTTAATGGGCCGGGAGGTGACCGTCATCAACGATACCGTGGCCACCCTCCTGGCCGGCCTGGCCGAATCAACCGCGGACGGTAACATCGGGCTGATCATCGGCACGGGCACCAATATGGCCATAATGTTGTCTCCGGATCATATTCCCAAGCTGTCGCCGCGGCCAGCCGGTAATTCTCCCCTGCCGGTCAACCTGGAATCCGGTAATTTCAAGCCACCCCATTTAAACCATTGGGATGAAGAGCTTGACGCTTCCTCCCATAACCCCTCCCGGCAGCGGTTTGAAAAGGCTGTTTCCGGATTTTATCTGCCCGGCCTGTTTAAGCTGGCCTGTCCGGACAGTTCCGTCAACCCGGCCGACAGCTCGGCGGTTTTAATTGCAAAGGCCTGGTCGGCAAATTCCCGCGACTTTTCAGGCAGCCCGGACCGGGCCGCGGCCGCGGAAGCCGATATGGCCCGGCAAATCCTGGAACGGTCGGCCCGCCTTATCGCCGCCGCTCTGGCCGGCGCTTTTTTATTTCTTAAAGAGACTACCGGCGCTACCTCGGTTTCCATCACCGTGGAAGGCGCCCTGTATCAGTCTCACCCCCGGTATAAAGAAATCATGACTGATACCCTGGACGTCCTGTCGCGAGAGTTGAATCTGGACAGCACGGCCGTGACCATTCAAACCGTGGCCAACGCCAATCTGACCGGATGCGCCATGGCCGGCCTGGCCGGACTGGATCAGGCCCCGCCGGGGCCGTGAAAAATAAGTCCGAATATTTCATGAAATCTTTTGAAAGGCATTACTTTACTCATTTGCTCAAATCGACTCGTGAAATATCCGGATTAAATATTTGTGCCGGCGAAAAAAGATTTTTAAAACCGGCCGGTCAACACCCAGCCGCGGCAGTTCTCAGTAAAGGTCATACCGGAGCAGGCGGCCATCCAGGCCGCCGGCGTGGAGGGGCTTTTTCCAGGTGGTCTTCAGGCCGATATATTTGATGTAGGAGCGGTCGCCCAAGTAGACGTAGGCTATGGAACCCCGGCATTTCTGTTTCAGAAAATCCCCCAGGTCCTTGTAAAAAGACATCAGATCATGGTTTTTGCTCATGCGGATGCCATAGGGCGGGTTGGTCACGATAAGGTGGTTTTCCAGGTTGGGCAGGTCCCGGAAGTCCTTGAGAGAAAGAGCCACCCGATTGCCGTAATGCAGTCCCATCAGATTGGTTTTGCTGGCGTTAACAGCCATGGGATCGATGTCGCTGCCGCCGATCAGATTTTCCGGCAGTTCACGAATCCTGGCGTCGGCTTCCTGCCGGACCTTCTGCCAGGCGGTTTTATCAAAATCGGGCAGGGATTCGAAACCGAACTTGTCCCGGAAAATACCGGCCGGAACCCGGGTCAACAGCATCAGGGCCTCGCACAGCAGGGTACCGGAACCGCACAGGGGATCATACAGCGGCCGGCTGCCATCCCATTCCGTCAAATTGATGATTCCGGCGGCCACGGTCTCCTGCATGGGCGCGCTGACGGTCTCTTCCCGGTAGCCTCGTTTGTGCAGAGGAATGCCGGAGGTATCCAGGCTGATGGTGGCCTGGTTCTTGCGCAGATGCAGGTTTAACGGGACGTCCGGAGCGGTGGTGTTTACGTTGGGGCGCGGTCGGCCGGTGTTTTCCCTGAAATAATCCACCACGGCGTCCTTCAGTCGCAACGCGGCATAATGGGAATGGGTGACGTCGCTGTCCGAAACGTTGGCGCTGACGGCAAAGGTCTGGTTCCCGGGGAAGAATCTGGTCCACGGGAGGATTTTGGCCTGTTCGTAAATGGTTTCGGTCCGATCGCAGGCAAAGGAGATCAGCGGCGCCAGCACTCGTGAAAGCAGTCGGGAGCGATAGTTGATAAGATAAAGGACTTCTGGCGGTGCCTTGAAATGAATGCTCCGGAAAAGAGGCGTTATATCGGTGGCGCCCAGCCCGGCCAGTTCCCGGGCTGCCGGGCCGGAGAGGTCTTCGGCCACCTGGGCGATGTAACGGCCTTCTTCCTGATAGATATATTTGACGGAGCTGTGCTGATGTACTCTTTTTTTCAGTCTTGTTTTCATGGTCTGGTCTTTGTTATAGAGGTTGCGTCCGGTCCGGACGACACAGCCGCAGGGAGTTTCAGGCCCTTTCTGTCATTTTTATCTGAATTCAGTGATTTTCAAGTTTGCCGCGGATACAGGAAAGATGATTGTCGAGATATAGGCAACCATGTCAGACGGCATCTGACACCGTAGATGCGGTAATAATTGGAATCGCTCCGCTCAGGATACACAATCTACAGATATTTTTCCAGCATTTCCTTATCCAGTGCCAGAAATTTTTCACCCTCTTTTTCCGTAATCCTGCCGGAACCAAACGGGTCAAATTGAAGATCGGCTATGAATCTGTTAAATACTTCCCGCAAGGCCCTGGCGCCGATTCTCGAATTTACCTCGGCATGGGCCGCGATCAAGTCAAGCGCTTCTTCGGATATACGCAGATCAAGGTTGAATGTTTTGAAATATTGTTTCGCGTTTACATAAGGTGAGTCCGCCGCGTTGAGCATAATCTTTTTCAGGGTCTTTTTTTTCAGATTTTCCAGGATGGCGATGGAGCTGAAACGCGAAATAAACTGGGGTACCATGCCATAATCAAAGAGGTCGTCAATTTTCATGTATTCTTTCAGAGTGAAGACAACCTTTCTTTCAGGCCTTTCCGTGGCATCATCCCAGATATAGGTTTCTTTGAGCCGGCGCCCGTCCTGGCCGGATTGTACCAGGGCATGAACCTGATCATAGAGTTCTTCAAAAGCTCCGCCGCAGATAAAAAGCATTCGGGCGGTGTTGATGGGTATTCTGGCGCTTCGTTTTTTTCCTTCCTGGATTATAGATGTTTCCAGATACATGGTTTCACCTTCCAGGATGGTCAGCAGGGCCTGCTGAATAATGATGCCGGTAACGTTGACCCGGCCGGATATTCTGGCTGATATCTTGTCGATTTCGTCCAGGCAGACGGTGGCGTTTTCAATGTGAGTTTTCAGCTCTCGCGCGGTAACCTTGTCTCCCAGGCGGTTGCGGACGCCCACTTCCAGGTCTTTAAATATCTGATGCAGATTGACTTCGCCATCTTCATCCACCAGGACGTTGGCGTTCATGACCGACATGGCCTGATATTTATCCAGGTCCTGGTGCTCCCGGTAAAACTCGGCAATGGCTTTCATGATGGTGGTTTTGCCGGTGCCGCTGTTGCCGATCAGCAGGATATTGCTCCACTTGACGCCGTTGAGGTGTTTGTAAACCGACACGGAGATCTGTTTGAGGACTTCGTCCTGTCCCAGGACTTTCCCGGAGAGGTAGGAAAAAATGTCAGTTGGAAGCAGCTTGTCAGACATGATTGATCCTGATGATAAGGTTGTTGTCTCACCCCCGTCGCGGGCGAAGCTGAAACCGGCCGTGCGAGCGGGCGAGTCTTTATATAATGGCATATCAACCTTTTTTTAGCAAGCGCGCCCGCCGGCCCGCCGGCCCGGTCTCGTCAGAAGAGGCCGGAGATCGGACCGGGTTGAGATTGGGTTGAGATTGGCGATGTCGGTTGATTTGTGGTAAAATTCCTTAAATCCGGGGAAAAATAGACCTTATCTCAAAAATTTGTAATGTTTTTCGATCCGCTTTTTAAATTATAAAAAGGAACCCGCGGTTTTTTGATTTTTTCGCCCGGGGGTATGGACTTGGTAAGATTCTCCGCTTATAGTAGAGGTAAATCAATCATAAAAACACACAGGAGGTAGTGATGCATCTCACGGATTTGGCCCCGGTGGAAAAATGGGAGGAGCTGGAAAAAGAA
>JBKHHL010000160.1:0-5753 GCA_046539175.1 Desulfosudaceae bacterium | reverse complement strand
GGCCGGGGTCCAGTAAAATCAAATAGTTCTGGATTCCGGCCTCCGCCGGAATGACAAGGTAGGGACTTTTTACGAATCCATCAAATTTACAATATATTTTCTTTTAATCGAATCGTCAAATACCGCCCGGCCCGGCCCGATTCTGATATGGTCCTGAAAAGATTGTTATGGTTTGTTTTTATGTGCTAAATATGATAATAAAGTATACATAAATTTGTGAAAAGCTTAATATCCGTGTGGCGCCGCGTTTCCCGGAGATTAACCTGTCGCCGGCCACCCCGCCTTCCTCCGGGTCCGGTGCGCCCGGAGTTAAGATGATTTTAAATTTTTACTTTTTACGGAAATTATGACGTTATTAAGTGCGATTTCATAACGGTGTTTTGAAGTTTATGTTGTGATGATTTTTTACGGGAAATATATAATTTAAATTCCATGTCCCTTTTATTTACTTATCTTTTGTTCGCCCTGGGTATCTCTTTCCTGTGTTCCGTCCTGGAAGCTGTTGTTTTGAGTATTCCACTTTCTTATATTACCCTGAGAATTGAAGAAAAGTCTCCTTTGAGCAAAGATCTGATCCGGTTGCGCGATGATATCGATCAGCCGATTTCAGCCATTCTGACTCTAAACACTTTCGCGCATACCCTGGGCGCTGCCGGCGTCGGGGCTCAGGCCCAGATTATCTGGGGAGAAACTTATCTGACGTTGATCTCCGTTGGTCTGACCCTGTTGATTCTGTTTATTTCGGAAATTATTCCCAAAACCTTGGGGGCCAGCTACTGGCGGGAGCTGACCCCTCTGGCCCTGCGAATAACGCGGTGGCTGGTCTATCTTCTTTATCCGGTCGTTCTGACCAGTCAGTTGATCACCAATCTTCTTAAGAAAAAGAAGGTTGACAGCATTTTTACCCGTTCCGATTTAAGGAAACTGGCCGGGGTAATTCAAAAGGAAGGCCTGCTCGATCTTCATGAATCCCGAATAATCCAGAATCTGATGCTGTTTAAAAAAATTCCGGTGCGCAAAATTATGACGCCCCGGACGGTCATGCTGGTCCGGGATGAAGATATGACGGTCGAGGAATTTTATGAACAGATTGAAAGCATACCTTTTTCCAGGATTCCGATATATAAGAGTCATATTGACGGGATTTCCGGGTTCGTGCTCAAAGATGATGTCCTCAAAGCCATGGCGGACAACCGCGGCCATCAGAAACTGGCCGATATAGCCCGGAAGATCCACCTGGTTTCGGCGGAGATGAATGCCCTGGCCGTGCTCAATGAGTTGATCAGCAACAAGGCCCATATCAGTCTGGTCGTGGATGATTATGGCGGCACGGAAGGGGTCCTGACCATTGAAGACGTGGTCGAGTCTCTGCTGGGCATGGAAATCATCGATGAAACCGACAGTGTCCGCAATATGCGCACTGTGGCCCGACAGCGATGGTTGGAACGCCGGAAGCGCACCGGCGAAAAATATAAAAAGGGCGGTGCCGCCGGTCAAAAACCTCCGCCCGAATAGGACCAGCCCTTTACCCCGGTTATTCCAGGGACAGCTTCACTTCTGAATTTTCATATGATGGAAAATCAAGGAAGTATCATGAAACGTGTTTGTGTGTTCTGCGGTTCCGGCACCGGCAGGCTTCCGGATTACGCCGCCGCGGCCGTAGAATTAGGCCATTTCCTCGCGGAAAACAGAATCGGTCTGGTTTACGGCGGTGCCAGTATCGGTATCATGGGCCAGGTGGCCAATGCCGCGCTGGACCGGGGGGGAGAGGTTATCGGGGTTGTCCCCGAGTTCCTGGCTGTCAAGGAAGTCGCCTATACCGCCCTGGAGGATCTGCGGATCGTCCCCGGCATGCATGAACGAAAGGCCCTGATGTCGGAGCTGTCCGACGGTTTCATGGCCCTGCCGGGTGGCCTGGGAACGATTGAGGAATTCGTGGAAGTATTGACCTGGCTGCAACTGGGACTTCACCGGAAGCCCTGCGGTCTGTTGAACGTGAGCGGTTATTTTGACGCCTTTATCGAATTTCTGAATCATGTCACTGATCAGCAGTTTCTGGAACAGGCTGATCGCGATATGGTCCTGGTGGAACCACGGCCCGAGCACCTGATCAGAAGCATGCTTGATTTTACCGCCGAGGAGTCAAGCAGCAAAATCGCCTGGGCCGTAAAAATGAATCAGAGTAAGGCCGAGTCCCTTTGAACCGCAAAAAAGGAAAGGCGACAGTATGCATACCCGGACCTGTGTCTCCCCGCGGGGAAAGTTTGTTTATGGCCTGCATAAACCTTCTTATCAGGTAACCAATCTCCGGCCGCGTGACCATATCGGGATCCTGGGCCGGACTCCGGACGGCAGCCCTCATCAAAACCAGGTCAATTTCCCGGAAAATGACGTGTGCACCGAGGCGGCCGACCAGGTTTTTGAAATCCCCAATCCCTTTCCCTTCCGGGGTACCACCTATATCTCATGCCGCTGGGCGGATCGTACCGCCAACGCTCCGGAGAAAATCGGTCTGCCGCCCAGAGCGGCAGTTTCCTTTACCGATACCGCGGAAAATTGGCGTCAAACGGCCCGGCCCGGCCTTGATCCTTCCCGCGACCTGATCGCTGACCTGCCGGAACCATTGCAACTGGCTCTGGCAGTTAGCTCCACCGATTCCCGGGACCTGGTCAGGCTGGCCGGACTTTCGGCCGCCTTTGATTTCGAAGCGGACGAAACCACCCCGGCCGGCCTTAAATACCAGTTGGATGAGCGGGGCCGGCCGCGGCCCGAGATACATAATCATAACCTGTTCGAAGCGGTGGCTAATAATCCTTATCTGCCGAACATCTATAAACTGGTCATGGTGCTGCGGCCCGGAGTCCAAGGGGACAGTCCGGTTACGGCCGAATGGTCGGGAGAGCGGTTCGACAGCCATGTTTTTGAATACCTGCGCCAGAACAGTTATATCCCCTGGGGACATTTCGCGGCCAATCTGGCCCATGACCGGGTCTGCTACAGCCTGGGCGATCTGACCTCTGACGATCTCCGGGCCATGCGCCATCTCTATTATCAGCGCACCTATATCAGGCTGGCGGAGACGCTGGGACTGGAACTGCCGTCCCGGCGGGCGACCATGACAGCGGATCAGCTGGAGTCTCTGCGGTTGGAGATTGTTGATCGGCTGGCGCATGAAGCCCCGGGCGCGGCCGCGTCCCTGGACGCCACCATCTGGGGCTGGAACTTCGGATTTGATTATGCTCCCACCGGTTACCGGCTGAATGGATCGCATCAGCAGATTCATCAGCAATATGCCATGAGCCCGGCCATGGTAACCACGCCCGACGGCGGTCAGATACCCTCTTACTCCTGCGGAGATTTGGTGTCGGCTTTTATCCGGGACTATTCCGCCCTGACCGGTCAATATTTTTTTGATGATTATATCCAAGCTATTACCACCAATACCCGCACCGACGGCCGCGACGGCGAAAGCAGTCTGATTGTTTACCAGGATGACCGTGTTTTGGTGTTCGTGCCCAAGGCCCAGACTTCCCAGTGGGAAGTGCAGGTGATGACCCGCCGGCCGGTGGGCAACATCCTGGAGGCTGATCCGGACACCCGCCGCTCCCTGGACCAGGGCCTGCACCTGGCTGTAAAATCCCTGGGCGGCTTGGGCGCGGAGATGATTACCGGCATTGAATATGCCAAGCGAATCTCCTCCCGCGATCTGGACCAGCACCTGGTCTACGCCTTTCTGCCCCGTCTGCCCGAGTCTCCCGGTTCATTCAGCGAAGCCCAGCTTCGCTGGATCAACGGCCACTACCCCGAGGATTTTGCCGCCGCCTGCCGCCGGCAGCTTGCTTGACGTCACCTTTCTTGAATCCGCGGCAAACTTGAAAATTGTTCCATTTAGGTTATAATACATAAATATTTTCGTTCAGATCCACCATCATGTTCTTTAAACGTTTTTCCCGGAAGGAGGCAGCCATGACCTTGCGACAAATCCAGCCCACCCCCTCGGCCCATTCTTTTCAACTTCTTGTCAAGCATATCCTGGAAACCCCGCTTATTTATTCGCCGGAGCAGGAAATAGTTTATCGGGACAGCCACCGCTATACTTATCGGGACTTATACCGGCGGGTGCATCAACTGGCCAATGTCCTGACCGAAGCCGGCAGCGGTCCGGGCAGTACCGTGGCGGTCATGGACTGGGACAGCCATCGCTACCTGGAATGTTTTTTCGCCATCCCCATGATGGGCGCGGTGCTTCACACCATTAACGTCCGTCTTTCCCCGGAGCAGCTGATCTACACCATCAATCATGCCGAAGATGATGTCATCCTGGTCAATGAAGAGTTTCTGCCGCTGCTGGAGGCGGTCAAAGACCAGTTTGAAACCGTTAAAAAGATCATTCTGATCAGCGATTCGGGGCAGACGCCCGGGACTGAATTGACCATTGACGGCGAGTACGAAAACCTGGTCAACAGCGCGGACGCATCCTATGATTTTCCGGATTTTGATGAAAACACCATGGCTACCACTTTTTATACTACCGGAACCACCGGTTTGCCCAAAGGGGTTTTTTTCAGCCATCGCCAGCTGGTTCTGCACACATACGGTATGCTGGCCAACAACTCGGCTTTTGAATCCCAGATTCAGGTCACCTCGAAAGACGTTTACATGCCCATTACCCCCATGTTTCACGTTCACGCCTGGGGAGTTCCGTTTGTGATGACCCTGCTGGGGGCCAAGCAGGTCTATCCCGGACGGTATGAACCGGAAATGCTGGTCAAACTCCTGGTTAAAGAAAAAGTCACCATTTCACATTGCGTGCCCACCATCATGCATATGCTGGTCAGCAGTCCGGCCATCAAGCAGTTCGATTTGACCGGCTGGAAGGTTATCATCGGCGGTTCAGCCCTGCCACAGGGGCTGTGCAAGGCTGCTCTGGATCTGGGCATCAATATTTTTGCCGCTTACGGTATGTCCGAGACCTGTCCACTGCTTACGGCCGCGGTACTCAAGCCCAAGATGCTGGAATGGAGCCAGGAGGATCAGATTAAAATGCGCTGTCGCACCGGCCGGCCGGCCCCCAATGTTTTGCTGAAGATTCACGACCCCGCAGGCAACCCCCTGCCTCATGACGGGCAAAGCACCGGCGAAGTAGTGGTTCGCGCTCCCTGGCTGACCCAGGGTTATCTCAAAGATCCGGAAAAGAGCGAGGAACTCTGGCGGGGTGGCTGGCTGCATACCGGTGATATCGGATATGTGGATGAAGAGGGCTATCTTCAGATTACTGATCGCTTGAAGGATGTTATTAAAACCGGCGGAGAATGGATCTCCTCGCTGGAACTGGAGGATATCATCAGCCGGCACGAGGCTGTCAGCGAATCAGCCGCCATTGGTATTCCTGATGACAAGTGGGGCGAGCGCCCCCTGGTTATGGTCGTTCTGAAAGAAGGTTTTCAGGGCAAGGTCACTGAAGAAGATTTTAAAAATTTCTTCCTGAGTTTTGTGGAGAAAGGCGAAATTCCCAAATACGGGGTCCCGGACAAGGTTGAGATCGTCGAGGAAATACCCAAGACCAGCGTCGGCAAGATAAATAAAAAGGAGCTGCGCCAACGTTTTACCGACTGAGAGTAGCTTTTGCCCCGTAAATTGATTTGGTACGATCATCAATTAAGCGGGGGCAGTAATGGCTCAACCCGCGGGACCGGCAATAGAACAGGTCCCGCGGGTTTTTTGACGCGGCAGGAGTCAATCAATCTCAAGCA
>JBKHHL010000159.1:0-5770 GCA_046539175.1 Desulfosudaceae bacterium | reverse complement strand
GAGCGCCGGCCTGTCACGCCGGAGGTCGCGAGTTCGAGTCTCGTCACTCCCGCCATAATATCAAGGGGTCAGGCAAGCACAGCCTGACCCTTTTTTGTTTTTCCCTCCCTATTTACCACATGTTTACTTTCTTGTTTTTGTCTGTTTATAATCAGACCTGATAATCAGGCCGGCCGCACTGCTCAGTGCCAATATTTAAAAAAGCATAACCATCATGCCAGACAACGAAAGCAGACGTCCGCCCGGCGAAAAAAACCAGAAGCTCTTCTGGATTATAATTGTGGCAGCGCTTTTCACGGCCTATTTCATAATGGCCGGTCGCGCCGCCACGGTCCTTTCCCCGACCCAGGACGAACCTTTGCACCTGATTTCCGGTTGCGCCTACTGGAACTGGAGCGATTTCCGGCTACAGCCTGAAAACGGCCTGGCCAGCCAACGCTGGATCGGTCTGGCCGCGCTTCTTTCCGGAGACGCGGCCCGCCTTGAACCAGGGCGGGGGACTTCCGGGATAGGCGATAAAAGTTTTAACGCTTTTGCCTTTATGGAGTGGAGCGGCAGCCGTCTTCTGACCGCGTCCAGACTGTCTATCGTGCTGGCCGGGGGCCTGCTGCTTTTGCTGATCACGCTCTGGTCGCGCTCGCTCTGGGGATGGCCGGATGCAGTCGTTTCCCTGGCATGCGGGGCTTTTTCCATCACTGTGCTGGCCCACGCCAGCCTGGCCACCTCTGATATTTTTCTGACTCTGACCTTTTTTGCCTCGGCCTGGTCTTTGCTCGGATTTATCCGACGGCCTTCCCTGCCCCGGATGCTGCTGACGGGCTGCTTGTGCGGCCTGGCTGCCCTCAGTAAATATTCGGCCCTTTTTCTGGGTCCCGGTGTTATCGGAATGATAGCGGTCATCTGGTTCATCCGCAGGCCAGACCGGCCCCTGTTCTTTCTCGGGCCGCGGCTGATGGGACTGACCGGCGCCGTTCTGGTGGCCGGCCTGGTTATCTGGGCCGGTTATGAATTCCGGTATGAAGCCCTTAACCCCGACCTGCCGGAGGGATCTTTCATCAAACCATGGCGGGAATTGAGGACCAATTCCTTGCCCGGCAAAACAATCGCCCTTCTTCAAAAACACCGGGTCCTGCCCGAAGCTTTTCTTTACGGCGCGGAGCACACCTACTATTACAGCCGATCCCGGGCTTCCTTTTTTCTCGGCCGGACCAGCTCCGAGGGGCACCCGCTCTATTTCCCCCTGGGCTTTCTTCTGAAAACCAGCCCGATGTTACTGGCCGGCCTGGTAGTATTATCAATCTGCCTGGTTTTTCGCCGCCGGCCTCCGGGCGACGAATCAGACCCACTTCGTTTTCGCGAAACCATCTGGGCAACCGGCATCACCGCCGGGATTTTCTTTCTTTTCTGCGTCGGCTCCGACCTTAATATCGGCCACCGCCATATGCTGCCGGTCTATCCCTTTTTGTTCCTGTGGCTGGGAGGTCTCTGGTCTTGCTCAGGTAAGCTGAAACACGGCCGCTATCTTCTTCTGGCCGGCCTGGCCCTTCACGCGGGTATTGCCATCGCGACCATGCCGGCCTTTCTGTCCTATCTTAACCCCCTGGCCGGCGGATCAAAGGCCGGACACCGGATTTTTGCCGACAGTTCCTACGACTGGGGACAGGAAATGTACCTCCTGGCCGATTGGCTGGAAAACCGGGGCCAGTCACACAAAGCGCCCCAACTGGCTCTCTTCGCACCCATGCCTCCACGATACTACGGTATCGAAGGGCGAATCTTATTTCAGTTCGGCGCGGGATATCACCATGGCTGGACCTTTCCGGAAATACGTCCCGGCCTGGTAGCGGTCTCGGCCACCATTCTGTCGGGAACCTATTTCTTTACCAATGGTATGTCCTGGGACAAGACCGATGAGATTCTTTACCGGCGGTCCCGATCCCTGATCGCGGAAGCCCGAAGAGTTTGCGGAAACGACCCGGCGGCCTGGATAAAATATCTTAAGGAAAACAGCGACAAGCAATGGGAAAAAATATTTCAGAACTATTCCCGGCTGCGAATCAAGAGACTTTTATGGCTTCTGCGAAAGGAGAGCGAACCGCTGACAAGATTGTCTGATACCATTTTCATCTGGGAGCTGACACCAGAAATACATGAAAAAGGAGATTTCCGCTCTGAACCGAGTTTTCCGGACAACTCCATCATACCGACCGTTATCCGCAACCATGCCGCCTGATCCAGAAACAGGAGCTCTTTTCAAGCCAGCTTCGACCAGAAAGACTAACCCGGATATTTCATGAAATATCCGGGCTGAAAAAACTCAGCTCAAATCTATTGGTTATTGTCCAGCAGTGAAAAGCGGGGGTCGCCCAGGGTGCCGCCGACATTGATGGGAATAAAGGCGATGCTTTGATTGCCGCCGCCCAGATCCTTGCCCACCAGTGGAATAAAGGTAACAATAGCGTCGATGGTACCGAAGGGTTTGACGAACATCAACAGGTCCAGCCGCCCGGAATCAAGGTCTACCGGCCCGCTGAAGAAAAAATCCAGCCCCGGACCTTTGACAAAAGAATCGGCCAGCAACAGCCGGTTGTCCGCGATGTGGCCGGCCAGGCGCATCTCGGAATAGGGATAGCCGGTGGAAAAAATATTTCTAATGTTACGCAGGGAAAAAATATCCGTGACGTTAAGAATTGAAAACAATTTTGAAAGAAAGGTCAGTTTTTGAAACTGGCCATCATGGGAGACGAGCTGGAGTCTACCGCTTTGCCAGTCATCAGGAGTACCGATCAACTCCGCCTCCAGGGTGAATTTACCGGTCAGCTTCTGATCCTTCAGGCCCAAACAGTCCAGCATCGCTTCAAAATCAGCCTTGCCCGATTGGCCGGCGGAAATTCGCAGGGTGCTTTGTTCCGGCGGCAGCCGGAGCTCACCAGTGGTATTCAGCCCGCATAGATTGCCGCTGTCTATGATTACCAGGCGTCCTTCGTCGGCGCTCAGGCGTAATATGCCGGCAAGATCACGCCAGACGAAATCATTCGGAAGAAAATCCGGAAGATCTTCAGCCGCTGGAATATTTTTCTCCGGCTGAAAAACAAATTTCTTAAAATTAAAATCAACCTGGCCGGAGAGGTTCCGGGATCTTTGCCCCAACGGTTGCTCTTCCCGGCCGATCCCGTCGCGGCCGCCGGTAAGCGCCTCCCGCATACGCCGCAAATTGGCCAGAGAAACGCTATCTGAGGAAACAACCAGGTCGGTAATAATGCCGGCGGAGTCATCCAGAGCAAAGTGTCCCCGGGCGTCAAAAATTTCCTCATTAAAACCCAGAACGGCCTTTTTGATTTCAACCCGGGAACGGCGGCCGATAATATCGGCCTGGCGGATACGAAAGACATTGTTGCGGGTAAAAATGTTAATACCGGCGGCTCGCAGTGATCCGCTACAAATATTTTCAGAGGGTTTATCAAAAAAATACTTCAACCGTAAATTACCGCTGAGAGTCCCGTAAACAAGCTTATTGGAAGCCAGGATTCGATCGGCGGTAGCCTTGCTCAACCGTCCGGAAAATTCCATATCAATGTTGGAATCAGGAAGGGGCGTCCAGAGAAACTTCAGATCAGCTTCTTCGCCGGCGGCCTGGATGTTCATTTCCCTGACAGCCACGGCCTGATCCGAAATATGACTGTCAATTTTCACGATGGTGGCAAGTGGTGATGATTCCGTGAACGCCAGGACTCCCTGGACCCGCAGGCTGTCCCGGTCAAAGGCGATGGTCAGGGGATCAAACTCACAGGGGGAACGGGGAAAATAAGCCGGCGGAACCCATCGCTTCTTTTTTATCCAGTCGGCCACAGCCTGTCGCATGGTACCGGACAGGATTACGCGGCCCCGGCTCTTTCGCCAGCTCCCGGGTAGATCCATGCTGGCGACTTCCTCCATGTCCACGGTTATCTCCATGTCTTGGCCGACAATATCCAGAAAGCAGTCCGAGGCCATGATGGGGCCGCTGCCAAGACGGGTTTGACCGGATCTTATCAGCAGGGGCTTCGGCAGAAGGGGGGTATCCAGATGAAGGTTTTCCATTGACACCGCCAGATCATAAGTCATATTTTCCAGGTCGCTCAACTCTCCGGCCAGGCTCAAGTCCCTGACCGTTAACGAGCCCTCGGCCGAGTTGATAAGTTCCGGCAGCTTTTCTTTGACAACCGGCCAGGCGCGCAATTCAGCCAGCAGCCCGGCCGCGTCCAGATCGGCCTCAAATTCGTCCAGGTCAATCCGGAGATCGTGCTTCCAGGATAACTCTCCGGCGGCATTACGGATCCGGTTGGGCCCCACCGATCCCTTGACCCGACTCCACTTGACACTGTCGCCCGCGAAGATAAACCAGCCGCTCGCTATGGTGGCGGGATGTTCCAGCCGGGGGTAGGCTATCCGGGCGTCTGATTCGATTACCGCCACGGTCACCGGCAGGGGGCCCGCCTGCATCAGGCCGCTGGTTTCCACCCGCGCCCGGACATGGCCCTCTGCCCGGGTAATGGTCTCCAGCTCACTCACCAGCCGGGGATTGTTCTTTAAAAAATAATTTTGCAGCAGGTCCGGCACCTCGCTCAAAGCCGCCTCAGCATCCAGGCCAAGATCCACCTGCCGACGGCTGCCAAGCAAATCCAGGTTAAGCTGACCATTTCTGAACAATATCCCGCCCGAGCGGCCCGAGGCCTGACGACAGACCAGCTCACCCTCTGAAATGATCACGCGACCGGAAACATCCTCAAGAGGCAAATCACTCCCCGGAACCGTCACTCCCGTATTAACGGCCTCGGCCTTAATGGTCATGGCCTTCAGGTCGTTAATTTCGTCGGAAAAACCACTGAACTCATATCCGGCGGACCGGAGCCGCCCCCCCCTGATAATATCGGTGACCCCGGCAATCACCGGGTTACTGCCGGCCTTATCCACAAGGAGCCGCCGGACAGGGTCAAGATTCACCTGGCGGGCCGAGAGATTCGCGGTCCAGTACGTCCGGGGAGTTGGTGGAGCTGAAGAAGTTGACTCAGAATCTGCGCCGGGACCGCGCTCTTCAGCACTGATTCTGGCAGAGAACGACCTGGCGAAAGGCAGGCGGCAGGACATGACCAGTTCGGCCTGACCGGGGGCCATAACCAGACGGGCGTTCAGCTGATCAATCACCGCTGCCTCGTCCTCCTCTCCGGCCGTATTTTTAAACAGTTCCAGTTCCGACAGCTGAATCCGCCCCTGAATTATTCGAACGGGTAACGGGAACCGGCGGTTGATTATATCATCAACCCCGGCCGAAGTGACCAGAGCCGACGGCCCCTTAAGATCATCAGTCACTCTCAGGCGAATATCGGGCCGCACCAGGACAAGCTGCAGGATTGAGCCCTGCCGCCACAATCCCGCCGGAAAAAAGCGGACAGCCGCCCGGGAAACGATTATATCAAGGTTTTCCCGGGACATACGGACTTCGTTAAGAAAAAGAGAGGGAACCGGCAGCCACCGCCAGGAAAGATTGTCAAACCGGACCGGAACCGGCAGAGCCCGGCTGATTTTATTTTTTATCTGCGTCCCGACATATTCCAGGTTGATGACATAAGGCATTGCCAACGCCAGGATGATCAACAGGATCGGAATTATAATTTTTTTTTTAAGAAACAAAAATACCTCTTGAGAGCCAATATCTGATGATTCCCGTTCAGGTTTGACTTTAGTATAATTATCATATTATGAGGGCTTCGTAAAAAAGTCTTTTACCAAC
>JBKHHL010000158.1:0-5870 GCA_046539175.1 Desulfosudaceae bacterium | reverse complement strand
AATAGTTCTGGATTCCGGCATTCAAAGACTTTTTACGAAGCCGTCAAAACTGATGCTGGAGAAATAACTGATGATACCCCACGGCTCTGTTCCGCCTCACGGCGGCAAGCTGATAGATCTGGTCGCCGGCGAAGAGAGGAATGCCGGACTCCGGGAGATGGCCGCCACTCTCCCGGAGATTGTGCTTAACAGCCGGCAATTGTGCGACCTGGATCTGCTGGCCACCGGTGTTTTTTCACCGTTGGACGGTTTTATGACCCGGGCGGATTATGACCCGGTCCTGAACGATATGCGGCTGGCCGGCGGCGAACTGTTTCCGGTGCCGGTCTGCCTGGACGTGGAAAAGACGGTGGCCCGCTCTCTGGATACCGGCCGGTCCGTGGCTTTGCGGGATCAGGAGGGCCTGCTGCTGGCGGTAATGCGGATCGAAGATATCTGGGAAATTGACCGGGAAGGCGAGGCCGAAGCGGTCTTCGGAACCACCGATGCCGCCCATCCCGGGGTGGCTTATCTTTATAATGTCTGCCGGGACTATTACCTCGGCGGGCCGCTGGAAGTGGTCCGTTTACCGATTCATTTTGATTCCCGGCAGTTGAGAAAGACGCCGCGTGAAGTCAGAGAATTATACCGGAAACTGGGCTGGCAGCGGGTGGTGGGATTTCATACCCGCCAGCCGATTCACCGGCCCCAGTTTGAGATGACCATTCGGGCCATGCGCCAGGCCAAAGCCAACCTGCTGTGTTTTCCCAGCGTCGGGATGACCGCGCCGGGAGATTTTGATCACTACACCCGGGTGCGCTGTTATAAGCGGGTGGCCGAGCGTTATCCCCCGGATTCTTTTCTGCTCAACCTGGTTCCCATGGCCATGCGCATGTCCGGCCCCCGGGAAGCCCTGTTGCATCTGATCGTGGCCAGAAATTTCGGATGCACGGATTTTATCGTCGGACCAGGACACGCCAGCCCGGAAGGCAACAGCCACGACCGGCCCTTTTATGAAAGCGGGCAGGCGGCGGAACTGACCGCTTCCTGCGCTGATGAGCTGGGGGTTAACGTCATTGTCTTCAAGGAGATTGTTTATCTGCCCTTTGAAGACGAGTATGTCTCTCTCGATCAGGTGCCGGACGGCAGCCAATACCTGTCCTTGTCCGGTTCCGGTATTCGCCGGCGCATGACCGTGGGCAAGAAGATACCCGACTGGGCCACCTTTCCGGAGGTCTTGCAGGAGCTGGAACGAGCCTACCCGCCGCCGTCAAAGCAGGGCTTTACCGTTTTTTTGACCGGTCTGTCCGGCGCCGGTAAATCAACCGTGGCCAAGATTCTTTATGCCCGGTTGCTGGAAATCGGCACCCGTCCGGTGACCCTGCTGGACGGCGACATTGTCCGGCATAACCTTTCCAGCGAGCTGGATTTTTCAAAAGAACACCGGGATATCAACGTCAAGCGGATCGGTTTCGTGGCCGGCGAGATTACCAAAAACAGGGGCATCGCCATCTGTGCTCCGATAGCGCCTTATGCCGTCACCCGGGAAGCGGTGCGGGCGGAGATTGAGAAATACGGCGGATTCATCGAAGTTTATATTTCAACGCCCCTTGAAGAATGCGAGAAACGGGATCGCAAGGGCATGTACGCCAAGGCCCGGGCGGGACTGATCAAGGGATTTACCGGCGTGGATGATCCTTACCAGGAACCGGTCTGGCCGGATATCAGCATAGATACCACCGATCTGACGCCGGATGAGGCGGCCCAGGAGATAATGGTTCTGCTTGGTGAAAAAAAATACATCTGACCTGAGTTGTTTACGGCCCCGGAAAACGTCTCCTATCGGCGGCGCGCCTTGATCGGATACGTTTTTCGGGGCCGTTTTATTTTTCAGGGGCAGGGTGTGAAAAAATGGCAGCCAGTGCGCTTCCTCCTTATTCGGGAGAAAGATCGGTGCCGGATTGGTTTTCAACTTCTGCCAGGCGGTCGGTGATATCGGCGATGATCTCGCCCGCTACGGTTTCCAGGGCGCGGCTCATGGCTTCCGCCAGAGCCCGGGGATTGTCGCGGACGCAAGGCTCGGTGGCGGTATATCGTTTCTGCATCAGGGTCTGCTGGCGCGGCTCGCTTTGGGACGGATCCAGCAGCGTGATCACCAGGGCCAGTTCCGCCTGCCAGGGGGAACTGGTATCATTTTCCAGAAACGTTTCCAGGTGTCCGTCCAGGCAGTAATCGGCCGGGTTCAGCGATTCCGGCCCGAACACGGCTTGAAACAACCCGCTTTTCCGAATGGCCCGGCCGAGCCAGTCGGCCGTCATGTCCGCCGGGGCGGCGTGCCAGCGATGATAGGTATATTGGTCGGTCTGAAACTCCCTGGTCCGGTATATAATAGCTTTGGTGTTGTACAGGGGGGCCGCCGTAAACTGTCGGAACCGCAATACGCCGGGAATGGTGTCGCCGGTCGCTGCCGGCGGTTTGATTTCAATGCTGTAGTATTCGATGTCCAGGTCGGGCTGGGACAGCTCCGACAGGCTGGCGCACCCCCCGGCCAGCAGGAGGCAGCAAGCGAGCAGGAGACCGACCCGATAATCGCCCCGATATGGGCGGACCGAAGCCATAACCTTCTGTCTGTCGGGTTTGTTGGCGGAATCTTCAATCATATTTTTCGATTTCCTTTTTCGGCGGCGGCGCCCCAAAAAACAACTGCGAGGGCTGGCTGGCGCTTTTGGCGGTCAGCAGGTCCAGCTCCCGGCCGGCTTCTTCAAGGTGACGGATGGCTCTCCCCAGCCGTCTTTCAACGCGGACCATGCTTTCATCGGTTTTGTTGATCAGCTGAGAACCGCCTCCCACCAGCTGCCGGGTCCGGGCCAGGGTGGCCCGGAGTTCCGCGACGGTGCTGGTCAGTTCGGTCTCGTTCTCATCAAGCAGGGTGTTAATCCGGTCGGTGGCCCGTTCGGCGTTTCCGGCAAACCGGTCCAATTTGGCGCCGGTCTCCCCGGCCGAGGCCATCATCTCGTCCCATTTCCGGGTGTTCAGGATGTGGTTGGCTTTATTGATGGCCGACTGGAGATTGTCTGATATTTCGTTGATCCGCGCCGTTTTTATCTTGTTGTCAAGGTTTTCAATGGTTTTTTCCGCCTTTTGGAACACTTTCCCCAGGTTAACGGTTTTCAATTGGGCGACAACGTCGGTCACGCCGGTCAGCAATTGTTTTATCTCCGACTGTTTGGTGGGTATAACCGGGTGGCTGGAATGGTATTCAGAAGCGGGCACCAGGATCCGGTCGGAGGGCTCCCGTATATCCAGCTCCACGAACATGATGCCGGTTATGCCGATTGATTTGAGCTGGGCGATGATGTTTTCGTCCGGTTGCCAGTCCGACTCTATCCGCAACAGCACTTCCACCAGCCGGGCGTCCTGGGCGATACTGATCTCATGAACCTGGCCCACTGATACCCCGCGGTATTTAACGGGAGAATCTTTGCTCAAGCCCTGAACGGATTCGTTGAAATAGGTTGAATAGAGTCTGCCCTTTCGTAAAGAACCGGTGGCACCGACATAGATGATAATCGCTGTTAT
Source organism: Desulfosudaceae bacterium (assembly GCA_046539175.1). Lineage (GTDB taxonomy): Bacteria > Desulfobacterota > Desulfobacteria > Desulfobacterales > Desulfosudaceae > CAYTQK01. The sequence continues at coordinate 2,312 of JBKHHL010000158.1, read as the reverse complement.
AATCGCTATCCCGGCCAGGGTGAATAAGCCCACCACGAAATTAGTTCTGATTGAAGCCATCCGGTGTCGCCTTGTTGGTCATTGATGGGCCTGCCGGCGGAGCCTGCTGGTGCTTGCCGGCTTCCCGGTTGAAAAATTGTTTAACAAAGGGATGCGGGCAGTCGTTTTTCAGGTACTGCGGCGTCCCTTCCGCGATTTTTCCCTTGGTACTCTTATCCAGCATGATAACGCGGTCGGCAATGGTAAAAACGCTGTCCAGCTCATGGGTGACCACGATCATGGTCGTGCCGGAGTTCTGGTTGATATACACAATCAGTTCGTCAATTTCCGCCGAACTGATCGGATCAAGACCGGTGGAAGGTTCATCCAGAAAAAGTATGGCGGGGTTAAGCGCCAGCGCCCTGGCCAGGGCGGCTTTTTTTTTCATGCCGCCACTGATCTCCGAGGGAAGATACTTCTCAAAGCCGGACAGACCCACCATGGCCAGCTTCATGGCCACGATTTTTTTTATGGAGCGCCGGTCCAGGGAGGTATATTCCGCGATGGGCAGGGCGATGTTTTGCCCCACCGTCATGGAGCCGAACAGGGCGTTGTTCTGGAAAAGGATGCCGGTTTTTTTGGTGGTGTCGCATTTGGCGATATTTTCGTTTTCAATAAAAACTTTGCCGGAGGTGGCTCTTTCCAGACCGGTCATGATTCGCATTAGGGTACTCTTGCCGCAGCCGACAGTTCCCAGGATAACCAGGATCTCACCGGTCTGAACAACGAAATTGACGTCGTCCAGGACCACCTCGCCACCGTAGCGTTTGCTGAGATGGTCGACGGTGATGGCTTTCTGTTCGGAGATCATGCCGGTCAGCCCCAGTAAACTCTTATTATGGCGACGATGGAATCAAACAATATGATCAGAAAAATACCGCTGACCACGGCCGAGGTGGCCGCGTTACCGACCGAGGCCGCTCCCCCGCGCACCTGAAAGCCTCTCAGGCAACCCACCGTCACGATCAATAACGCGAATATGCCGCTTTTGACAAGTCCCCATATTATATCATCCAAAAACAGCGCGTCAATGACTCCCTGCAGGTAAGGCGTCGGCATCAGGTTAAGCATGGTGATCGAAACCACCATGCCGCCGAACAGGGCGAAGATAACCGAAAAGGCGGTCAGGATGGGTAAAGCCACTGCCAGCGCGATCAACCGGGGGATAACCAGGAAGAGTACCGGGTCAAAACCCATGCTGGTCAGGGCGTCCAGCTCTTCGGAAATTTTCATGGTGCCGATTTCAGCGGCATAGGCGGAGCCGGTTCGCCCGGCAATGACGGCGGCCGTCATGATCGGACCGATTTCGGCCACCATGGCGTAGGTGATCAAAGACGGGATAAAGATATGGCCGCCGTACTTTTCCAGTTCCACCGAAGCGACAAAGGCCGCGATCAATCCGGAGATGAAACTGATCAGTCCCACGATGGGAATGGCGTCCACCCCGTTTTTTTTAATCAGGGTCATGGTGTCATTGAGGCGGATCATGCCGGGGGACAACAGGGCCCGGCCCATGGCGAACATAAGCGTACCCACAAAGGTCACCGAGGATTCCGTTTGTTTGAAACCGGCCCGGGCGGTCTGGCCGAGTTCTGAAACCAGCAAAGCCGGGCGCGCGCGATTCCGATGTGTTGCCGAGGTCTCTTCCGGCGTTTCCAGGGTGTCAAACAGGGTAAAACTTTTTCGCACGGCCGGGGTGAGGTTGACGGTCTCAAACCGGCACTGACTTTCGGCGGCCAGGCGTTTTAACTCCTTGATGATAAAAACACCGTAGTCGTCAGCCTGGCTGACTTCCGTCATGTCAACGGAGACGTCGCCGCCGGCATGTTCCCGGACAATTGCCGAGAGCGGAACCAGCAGGGCGTTGCAGGCCTCAATGTCCAAAATGCCGGAAAGATGGATCGTGGCGGAGCCGCCCCCGTCACTGTCAACCCTGTATGTAGCTGAGGCGCAGGCGTTTTTATCCGGCATGAAATACCTTTTATTCGGTATTATAGTAGTTAAAGCAGGATATGGTTTCGGCCAGCCTTGTCTGGACCCGGTCCAGTACCGTACAGGTTTTAAAACAGGCCGGAAACTCTTTCTTCCGGTCGCAGTCCCGGCAGGGGCTTTTTATGAAATAACCGACTTCAAAATCAAATTTATCGCGGTTGGTTGTTATTTCGTACATAATCATCACGACCGATTCAGGGCTTTTTACGAAGCCATTATTCTTGATGTTTTCGTAAAAAGTCGAGATTTCCCTTATTGCGTCACCCCGGCGGAGGCCGGGG
>JBKHHL010000157.1:0-5916 GCA_046539175.1 Desulfosudaceae bacterium | reverse complement strand
CTGCAACGAAGCCGGCCGCCATGCGGCAATTGGACTTTTTACGAAGCCATCATTTCATGAATTTTTTGATAAATGCTGCTTTATATCTCTTGCAAAGGCGACGCGACCACGATATTCCTGCCGCCCGCCTGTGCCTTGGCCTGGTAAAGCGCCATATCCACGTGCTTTAACAAACTGTCCAGGCTGACGGCTTGTTGCGGAACCGGGCTGATTCCGAAACTTACTTCCGCCGCCACGCCGCGCCCCTCTGCCCAGCGGATAAATTCGCGCTGCAGCCGCTCCGCCACCAGTTCCGCCTCACGGGCGCTCATTCCGGTCAGCAGAAACACAAACTCATCCCCTCCATAACGGGCCACCACATCAGACTTCCGCAGGAACTGCCCGGTCAGAGAAGCAAACTTCCGGAGGACTTCATCACCAACAGCATGCCCCATAGTATCATTTACCTCCTTGAAGTTATCCAAGTCCGCGAACATTATCACCAGGGGAAGCGGGTTCCTTTCCCGCAGTGACAATATGTAATTGGCAGCCTGGGCAAAAGCGGTTCGGTTAAACAGACCTGTCAGGGGATCCTGGCGAGCCAGGTTTTCGGCTTCATTCTTCAAAGACTCGATCCGTTTCACCAATAAGAAGGAATAATAGGCGCATAAACTCATGAACAGACCCGCGAAAACCAGATCATAAGGCAGCCCTTCCAGCAGATAGAACTGGCGGAAGAAAAAAACCGGCAGGGTCAGCACCATGATAGTGACAAATTGTTCCAGAAAAATTCTCAGGCCGTGCTGGATGCCGTTGCCAAGAACCGCTATCAGAACAAACAATCCGGTCGGCGGCACCGGACCAGGATCAGACAGCACGGCGACAAAGGCGGTGGTGACATCTACCCAGGCCGCCAGACGGATACTAAAAGCTCCGGCGCCGCGAGAACGGTAGACCAACCACCAGACGAGATGGAACCCGGCAAAAAGCAGCACGGCCACTCCGATCTGGAACCGGTTCAGCAGCGGCAGCGGCAAGGGCAGAAAGTAAAAATAAAGGGCGGCCAGGCCGGCCAGCAGCAACCGGACCGCGAACTGCTCCCGCGGCATATATATGCCCGGCTCAAATTCGGCTTTCTCACACGGCGGCGCCATACCGCCTCCTTTTCTGATAATTTTTTAAAAAGCCCGGGTCAGAACGGCCAGAAGAAACAACACCCTCCCGAATCCAGCAGATCTTCTTGACAACCGGCCAGCTGCCGCGTGTAAAGATCCGACCTCCCCTGGACGCGCCCGGCAATTTTTTTCAGCCAGGCCTTATTCTGATAGGTCTGACGCGAATAACCTCCCTGGCCTTCATGGTAGGCCAGGTAATGGGCGTAAGCATCATCGGCGGGAATCCGGCATTGCACACGGCTGAGGTGGCAATACCAGCCGATAAAATCTATGGCATCATGAAAGTTATCGCGTTTGGCACGATGGTTGTCCGTGGCCTGTTTATATTTTTCCCAGGTGCTGTCAAGCGCCTGGGCATAGCCGTAAGCGGAGGAAGGCCGGGGGCCCGGGATAAAGAAACAGCAGGTGGTGCGAGGCGGCCGGACTTTGGCGTTAAAACCGGACTCCTGGAACATAATGGACATCAAAACCGGAATGGACACCCCCCACTGCCGGGAAGATCGCCGGGCGCTTTTAAACCAGGCCCGGTTATCCTCAAAAAGAAGGCAGATGTTGTCGGAATGCCGCGCCAGCGGAGGTCTGGCGGCACAACCGGCCATGATCAGGCACAGCGCACAGGCCGCCAGCAAGCAGCCGGTCAGCAACGGCTTGATTGTCTCCACATTTGCGCAACCCGCCTCATTCATAAAATAATTATAAGCGGTAAATGAAGAAAGCGTCAAGCGGGGACTGTCAAAACCCGCGCAATCAGCCCGGACATCTCATGAAATTTCTGAAAAGCATTATTACAATTACTTATATTGCATTCAGGAATCATTCCAAAAACACAAATTGTTATTTGGGTTTTGCGGAATAAAATCAGGAGGCCAGCAGCGCGATCCGGACAAAAAAAGGCCCGATAAACCGGGGAAAAGAAGAAAAAGAATATTTTTTAAAAACCGTCAGAAATGATGTACTCGTAAAAAGTCCAAATTGGGATGGTAAAGTAAAAAGTTCAAGATCAAGGCGCAGGGTTTTTCGAGAAATGCAGCGTACTTAGCAGTACGTGAAATTTCGTGAAAAACGCTGCAACGAAGATCCTGGACTTTTTACGAAGCCGTCAGAAATATTCGGCAAAAAACCGGATGCCCGGGTGGGGACGCTCCCGGGCATCTCGAGTCGCTGCCGGATTTTTTACCGCTTGCTCCGGGAAGCCTTCTTGGAAGCTTTCAAAGGATTAACCTTGGCTTTTTCCGATATGGCCGTGTCATCGGTAACATGAGTAGCCAGGTTGCACTTACCGTTTCTCCATTTTATGGCCGGATCAGGAACAGCCTGACAATACCATCCGGAAGGATATTCAACCGCCCGCTTGCAACCTTGACAGGCTTCAACAATCGGTTGACAAACGCCGCCGTTATAAGAACATCCATCGGCTGTCATAAAAGGACATTCCGTGTTTACCTTGATAGTAGTACACTTCATTTTTCTGATTTCCTCCCGACGCTTGCGCGCCGAATAACATTTTCCTGCCAAAATTGAGGTCCGGAAAAAGTCCCTCTCATGGAGACCAGTCATCATGGGACGAGCAGGCGGACTTTTTGCAAAATCGTCAAAATCTCTTGCTGAATCCTGCGTTTCTAAATCTGTTTTTCTTTTCTGTCAAGCATAAACGCTCTACCGGCTAATAAAAATTGACGGCTTCGTAAAAAGTCCAAATTGTAATTGGTTGCTCATGGATTTTTAACCATTTTAATGTCGAAAAAATTCATGAAATATCCGGGTTAAATAAAAAAAACAGTGGTGCTCAGAGGAACTTTTTGATAAAAAGCCTTTTCGGGGGTTGCTGGGCTTTCCAAAATTAAAAATAGCACCACAGAGTAAAAAACCTGAAACATTCAAGGCATGACGGCTTCGTAAAAAGTCGAGATTTTCCTTATTGCGTCACCCCGGCGGAGGCCGGGGTCCAGTAAAATCAAATAGTTCTGGATTCCGGCCTTCGCCGGAATGACGATGTAAGGACTTTTTACGAAGCCATCAAGGCATAAATAATCAACTATCAGGAGCTGCCTACCCATGCGAATAGTTACCCGACCTGATTTTGACGGTATTGTCTGCGCCGTGCTGCTGTATGACGCTCTGGACATTACCGGAAAAACCGCCTGGATTGAACCGGGCGATATACAAAAGGGCATCGCCCCTGTCCAGAAAGGCGATATTCTGGCCAACCTGCCGTTTCACGAGAACTGCGCCCTCTGGTTTGATCATCATTATTCCAACCAGGTTGATAGCCCCTTTGAGGGACTTTACCGGGTGGCGCCATCCGCGGCCGGCTTAGTAGGCGAATATTTTCAGGACCGCCTCAGCCGTGATTTTTCAGAACTGATCTTTCAGGCGGACAAAATCGACGCCGCCGACCTGTCTCCCCAAGAAGTCCTTTTTCCGGAAAAACATCCCTGCCTGATTTTATCCATGACCATTATCGGCCATGAAAAAAAGGATGAGCCTTACTGGAACCGACTGGTCAAACTGTTGGGCACCCAATCCATTGATATGGTCATGAAGGACGCCGAGGTTGAACAAAGATGCCGGCAGGCCGTCCGGCAAAACCAGGAGTATGAAACCTTTCTGAAAAAGTACACCCGGCTGGTCGGCCAGGTGGCGATTACCGATTTCCGGCCTCTGGCTAAACCACCGACGGGCAACCGTTTTCTGATTTACTCACTTTTTCCGGAAAGCGTGGTCAACGTTAAAATCCGTTACGCTTCGGAAGATGAACAAAAAGTACTGGTCAGTGTCGGTCACAGTATTTTCAACCGGAACTGCCGCGTTAACGTGGGAGCCATGCTGACCCGCTTCGGCGGTGGTGGCCACAAAGGCGCCGGGGCCACCAGCCGGCCGGCCGGGCAGGCGGATGACGACATCGCCGAAATCATCGACATACTGGTGGCGAACCAGGCCGACGACGCCCCTTAACCCGGATATTCATGAAATATCCGGGTTAAGGGCTTCAATCAGCGACTGGTTCTATCCAGCCGGCCGGAGCTTCCGCCCGGCCGTATTGAATATCGGTCAGGGCCTCGAACATTCGCCGGGAGAACTCTCCGGCCTGGCCATCTCCGATGGTCATGACCCGGTCCCCATGCTTGATAACCCCCACCGGTGAAATCACCGCCGCCGTTCCGGAACCGAAAACCTCCCGGAGCGTTCCTTGTTCATGCGCCGCCACGATTTCATCAATACTGATCTGGCGTTCCGTCACCTGCCGACCCCAGGAACGGGCCAGCTCAATCACGGAATCTCTGGTCACGCCCGGCAGAATGCTGCCGTTCAGGGCCGGCGTCACGAGTTCATCGCCGATGATGAAGAATATATTCATGGAGCCCACTTCTTCCACGTAACGCTTCTCCACCCCATCCAGCCAGAGTACCTGGGTGTAGCCTTCCTGGTGGGCTTTTTCAGTAGCATAAAGGCTGGCCGCGTAATTACCGGCGGTCTTGACATCGCCCACGCCGCCTCGCACGGCCCGGACATATTGGCGGGAAACCCAGATTTTGACCGGATCAAAACCTTCCGGATAATAAGCGCCCACCGGTGACAGAATGATGGCAAAGCGGTAGGTCTGCGATGAACGCAGGCCGATATAAGGATCGGTCGCGATTATAAAAGGCCGGATGTAAAGAGAAGTACCGTTGGATGACGGCACCCAGTCTTTTTCCAGGCGTATCAATTGACGCAGATATCCCAACACTTCCTCTTCGTCAAATTCGGGTATGCACAGACGATGGCAGGAATTATTCAAACGATGCAGATTCTGCCTGGGGCGGAACAGCCTGACGCCGCCCTCCCCGGTCCGGAAAGCTTTCAAACCTTCAAAAACCGCCTGGCCATAATGGAGCACCATGGCCGACGGTTGCAGCACGAAGGGGCCATAGGGCTCTATGCGGGGATTATGCCAGCCACGGCCGGGCTCATAATCCATATTGAACATGTGATCGGTGAACACGGTCCCGAAAGCGAGATCGGCATCCAAAGGATGTTGCTGCAATTTTTCCGCTCTGGTTATGGATAAAGTCATTGAAACCTCCCTGAATATAAAATAAATAAAAAAAGATATAAAACCTGGCTTAAAAACTGTCCTTATAGAGCTTCAGGTCCGGACATGTTCCATAACATCAATCCGGTAACCGGGTCATATTCCCGGACCAGGTCAGGGCCGGCCAACTCTTCCAGCTCAATCTCCCCGGCAAAAACAATGGTTTCCGAAAACAGGTGGCCGCCGAGAGTAGTGCCGTCTCCGGTGGCCAGGGTGATATGAGCGTGGGCCATGGGCTGACCGTCTTTCAATGAAACATTTCCCAGGCAGGTCAGAATTTCCAGGTTACCGCTTTTTTGAAAAGTGACGTAAACCTGCTGCTGTTGATCATAGGCGCCCAGGGTAGCCGACGAGACCGCTCCGATGGCTGAAAAAACGGCGGAGCTTATACCATGACGGACGCAGAATTCTTCAATCGCGGCGACCATATCCCGACCATGGGGCAGGCGTCCCATGAACCGCCGCCGCGATTGACGTTCATGACAGGTCATCAACTCCATGACAAAATCCTTTTTCCTGGAGGTTAAAAAATACCCGGCAGTTTAACCCGGATATTTCACGAGTTGATTATTAATAATAATTACATTAAATCAGACACTCTACTTCGGATAACAATGAAAATCAAGCCGCGGATTTTTTTTATTTACCGGACTGATATTGACCTGCCTCTCAGGATAAGTTATTGAG
>JBKHHL010000156.1:0-5922 GCA_046539175.1 Desulfosudaceae bacterium | reverse complement strand
ATTTTTATGAACTTTCATGTCCTGACCCGAATATTTCGCGAGTCGATTTAAGCCAGGGGCTCGGGAAATATCCGGGCTAACGTTTTTCTTTACAATCCCGTTGGATTGAACCAGAATAATCCGAATACGCGCGGCATTCCAAGGGGTTTGATTATGAAGACGATGGTTACCCAACTTTCTTTGATGTTTCAGGCGGGACAGCAGAAAAGCAATGTCCGGCTGCTGATCAAGTTCTGCCTGCTCCTGCTGTCTTTTTTCATTCTTTACAGCCTGCTCTTTCACGTGCTGATGCTGTATGAAGGCCGGGAGTTCTCCTGGGTGACCGGTTTTTACTGGACCCTGACGACCATGTCCACCCTGGGCTTTGGAGACATCACCTTTACCAGCGACGCTGGCAGGATTTTTTCCGTGGTGGTGCTGCTCAGCGGTATTATTTTTCTGCTGGTGATGCTGCCCTTTACTTTTATCCAGTTTTTTTACGCCCCCTGGCTGGAGGAACAGAACAAGGCCCGGGCCCCGCGAACGGTCAGCCCGAACCTGGCCGGCCATGTGATTATCACCTATTTTGACAATATTACCATCAGCCTGATCCAGAAGCTGGTGCAGTACCGCGTCAAGTATACCCTGGTGGAGCCGGATCTGCAGGAGGCCCTGAACCTTCACGATCAGGGGTATTACGTGGTTGTCGGCGACCTGGATGATCCGGACACCTATCGACGCCTGAATGTCGACCGGGCCGCCATGGTGGTCGTGCTCAACAACGACGAGATCAGTACCAACATCATCTATACCATCCGCGAAATCAGCCCGGACGTGGTTACCGTCACCAATGCCGACCGCGAGGAATCCCTGGATATCCTGACCCTGGCCGGCAGCACCCATGTGTTGCAGGTTCCCCGGCTGCTGGGCCGGGCCCTGTCCCGCCGGGTATACGGCGTCAGCATGACATCCAACGTGGTCGGCCGGTTCGACCAGCTGCTCATCGCCGAGGCGTCGGCCATGCGGACCTGGCTACAGGGAAAAACCCTGGCCGAAAGCCGCCTGCGCCAGATTGCCGGGGTAACGGTGGTCGGCCTGTGGGAACAGGGGCGGTTTATTCTGCCCGGGCCGGACTCCCTGATTGGTGAATCAACCGTGCTGATGCTGGCCGGGACCAAAGAACAGCTGGAACGCTTTAACCGGTCCATCGACGGGGACCGCGTCGATCAGCCGGCCAGGGGCCCGGTCCTGGTGCTGGGCGGCGGCCGGGTGGGCATGGCCATCGCCGATAAGTTGAAAGATCAGGGAATTGATTTCCGGGTGGTGGAGAAAAAGGCCGGTATCGCCGCCCGCGACGACCGGTATATCGCGGGCAGTGCCGCGGGGATAGAGGTTCTGAGGCGGGCCGGCATCGAGGAGGCTGCCGCCGTGGTCATCACCACCCATGACGATAACCTCAACATCTACCTGGCCATTTATATCCGGCATCTGCGACCGGATGTCCAGATCATCAGCCGTTCCAGCCTCGACCGCAACATCAACACCCTGCACCGGGCCGGTGCCAACCTGGTTATGTCATACAGCTCCCTGTTGAACGCCACCGTTCTGAATCTGCTGCAGCCGCAGAAAATATTGATGCTTTCAGAAGGACTGAATGTTTTCCGGGCCGCCCTGAACGCGAGAATGCACCACCAATCCCTGCTTGACCTGGCCATTCGCGAGCAGACCGGGTGCAGCGTGGTGGCCATTAAACGGGAGGGGGAGCTGCTCTCCAATCCGGACCCCGCCATCCAGCTGAAAAAAGAAGACGAACTGCTGCTGATCGGAACGACGGAAGCAGAGAAGAAGTTCCTGGAAACCTTTCCGCAGAATCCCCAATAGGAAAGGGAGGGATTGCGGTGCCATCCGGTTGCCGACTGCCCGGTCGGCCGGGGTCTGACCAGGACAACATGTTTATATAAAACAATAAAAAAAGCAGCCAAATAAGATTGATGTAATCGTAAAAAGTCCAAATTGGGACGGCAAAGTAAAAAGTTCAAGATCAAGGCTTGCGCAATCACGAAGAATGCAGCGTACTTAGCGTACGTGAAATTCTGAGTGATTGCGCGTAACGCAGCCGGCCGCCATGCGGCAATTTGGACTTTTTACGAAGCCGTCAAGATTTTGAAGGCCCTTTTTACCCGGCTTGCTTCTCCGCGGTGAGGCAATAGACTCCCCGGCCGGCGGCTATACTCTGGAAGCACTGGTTATCCGAAACGCAGCCGGACTTGCCGGTGTCTCCTGATTTCCAGCGCTTGACCAGTCCGGGTTCGCGGATCAGGGGCCGCGCCATGGAAATATAGTCCGCTGTTTTTTCGGAGACGAGCCGCCGGGACACGGCGAAGGAGCGATTACCGCCCACCAGCATCAGGGGCACCTCGATTTTTTCTTTGAAAGCCCGGGCTTCCGTCTCAAAATAGGCCTCCTGCTTTTCAGAATGAATGCCTTTGCTACTGGGTGATATTTCCTTGTTGATCAACAGGCCGCCGCTCAGCTCAATGGCGTCGAGGCCGTTTTCAACCAGCATCCGGGCGGCTTTGAGGCTGTCTTCCAATTCCAGCCCGTTTTCGTGAAAATCCCGGCAGTTCATCTTGATCAAAACGGGGTAGGCCGCCCCCACCTTCCGTCTTATGGCCCGCAGCACCTCCACGGCGGCGCGGGCCCGGTTTTCAATGGCACCGCCGTAATTATCCGAACGGCGATTATAATGCGGGCACAGGAACTGGCTGAGCAGGTAGCCGTGGGCGGCATGGATCTGGATCCCGTCAAATCCGGCGGTTTGGGCCCTTTGAGCCGCCCGGGCGAAATCGTCGACGAGACGGCTGATCTCCTCTTCGCTCAGGACGTGCCGGGGCGTTCGCGCCAGGCCGGGGTCGGAAGGGGCCACCGCGGCCTGACCGGTTTCCCTGGTAAAGGCGTGAAAACCGGCATGGGCAAGCTGGAGAACGATCTTTCCGCCGGCCTGGCGCACGGCCCCGGCCATGCCAGCAAGCCCGGGAACCAATTCATCCTTGTAAACCCCCAACTGGCCGGGACCGGCCTTACCGGCTTGACTGACATAGGCGTGACTGCTGATGATCAACCCGACCCCGCCCGCGGCCAGCTCGCGCATCATGTCCGTCAGCGCGGGCGTTACGGCGCCGTCTGCGGCGGCCAGTCCTTCATAGGTAGCGGACCGCACGAAACGGTTGGCCAGCCGCAGGTGATTGATTTCCGTGGTTTCAAAAAGTTCCGGCATAAAAAGACCTCGCTAACATAATTTTCATGGAATATCCCGGCCAGGCGACCGGAATGATTTTTTCTTGACTTTTCAGTACTATTATCACATTTTAATTTGCACGATCGTGTAAAGTCAACCCCTTTTGTTCGATCCTTTTATTCAACAGAAGGCCGTCATGAACCTGACCGCAGACATCACCCCGGGAACACGTATCTGAAAAAATTTGTCGACTCCGGAAAGAGCGGACAGGTAATCATTCACCCTTGGCGGTGGCTATGCCAGAAAACCCGTCCCGGCAGAGCCAACCGCGATAAAACACAAAATTGAGGTGAGCCATGGATAAAACCAAAGATGAAATACTGGACACTGCCTTCAACGCGGCCAAACAATATGAGATGAGAAGCGGCGGATGCCCGCAATGCGCGCTGGCCGGTATTTTCGACGCCCTGGAGATTCACAATGATGACATTTTCAAAGCCGCCACCGGCCTGGCCGACGGCATCGGCCTGACCGGCAGCGGCCATTGCGGGGCGCTTTCCGGCGGTGTACTGGCGATCAGCTATCTTTTTGGACGAGATAAAGAAGATTTTGGTGACATCATGAAGCTGGTGGAAGCCAACCTGCTGTCAAAAAAACTGGTGGAACGGTTTATGGAGGAATACGGTACCTGCCGCTGCGCCGACCTCCAGACGACTTTTTTCGGACGGTTTTTCAATCTGCTTGACCCGGATGATTTACAGGCCGCCCTGGAAGCGGGCATGCTGGAAAGATGCTCCACGCTGGTGGGCCAGGTGGCCCGCCTGACCACGGAAATCATTCTCGAAGCGCAGGAACTATAAAAAAGGAGATCGTCATGCCTTGCGCAGGTTGTCAAACGCGGACCTGCTTTACCGGATCGGGTGAGATGCCGGCGGAGTGCCCCGAAAGGCTTCGGGGAACCACCAAACCACCGGACCCGGAAAAGGGATTTGTCGAATACGCCCGACAAATGCGCCCCAAAGAAGACAACCGCCTGGAGGAACTCGTCGAATATGCCCGCTTCATGGACTACAAAAAAATCGGGCTGGCGGGTTGCATAGGACTCCACGATGAGTTGCGGGTCATCAGCGGCCTGCTGCGAAAAGCCGGGTTTACGGTCGCGTCAGTGATGTGCAAAACCGGAAGCCTGAACAAAAAATTTATCGGTGTGCCGGGCAAAAATCGTATGACAACCCTGACGGGCTATAACATCGGGGTGGTGGCCTGCAACCCGGTGGCCCAGGCGCTTATCTTGAACAGGGAAAAGACAGACCTGAACTGCGTCATCGGCTTATGCGCCGGGCACGACTCCATATTTATGAAGCACGCCCAGGCACCGGTGGTAACGCTTATCGCCAAAGACAGATCAAACGGCCACAATCCGGCCTCTATCCTGTGCAACTTCTACGGCGACAATTTCTTTTCCAGAAGGCCGAACCCGCCAGGCGCTTTCAAATACAATATCAGACATATCCGGCCGATCGATATTGTAAGAATGATCAAAAGAAAGAGATAAGGAGCTGACAATGAAAATGGCTCAGTGCGCCGCCTGCTTCGAACAATTGTGTGTCAGCGGTGAAAAGCAGACCAGAGATTTCTGTCCGGCTTACCTTTATCCGGAAATATTCAAAGAGGCGGAAAAAATTTATATTCAGGACGCTGAAACAAGAACCATGGCCAGAATGGCGGCTATCATGGAATCCCGGGGATATATCGTATGGCCGCGGCTCAAGGATATCATTGAATTTTCCAAAAGTATGAAACACAAAAAAACAGCGCTTCTTTTCTGCCCGGACTTATGGCGGGAAGCCCACAAGACCTGCCGGATACTTTCGGAAAACGGATTTACCGTCGTCTCGAGAGTCTGCGGAATCGGCAAATCCACCCCTCAGACAGCGGAGGAATACGCCGCCGAACTCAACGCCTTGTCTCCCGATATTGTCATCAATGCCGGACTTTGCGTCCCCTTTGAAGCCCGAATCGTGAAATTGTCGAAATCCCCGGTTTCGACCTTCATCTCCAGGGACAAAAAATTAAACCACCATCCGGCCGCGATTGTTTACCGTTCTGATAGATGGCGGGACTGGGCCAAAGAGGTCTACCGCGATAAGCTGGGATTCCAGTAAAGGCGATCAAAAAACCGGACTGCTGTTATATCTATTTATATTCCGCAAATCCAAAATGACAAAATAAAATATCCGGGTTACTTGAATATGGTGCCCCCGCGGTTCCGTCTGCTTGACACACAAGATTGTCATTGTTATAAATAATCTATATAAAAGCAGCTACTTACATCTCATGTCTTGAAATTGCGCCCGGCGGGTTCTGCCACCGGGCCACATACCCGAAGGAGAACAAACCAATGAATATAAATACGGTACATTTCGCCGAATGGTCACAAACAGCCAACATGCTGGACAAAACCGCTTCTCTTTGCCAAAACGCCGGTGTTTTCGACGTGGTCAAGGAAAACGACAAAGTGGCGGTCAAGCTCCATGTGGGAGAACTGGGAAACCCCAACTATGTGCGGCCTTTTTTTATCAAACATATTGTGGATGAAATCCGCGCCAGAGGCGGTAAACCATTTTTAACGGACACAACCACCTACTACTACCATGTAACATTTAATATTTCGCTTTTATAATTTATGTGATATAATGGCAGCA
>JBKHHL010000155.1:0-5980 GCA_046539175.1 Desulfosudaceae bacterium | reverse complement strand
TTGTCTTTATTCGCCTGATTTTAGCCCGAAAATTTTATAGAAGGCCCAAAATTGATTTTTAACAGTTCAATTTTAATGCTCTCGTAAAAAGTCGAGATTCCCCTTATTGCGTCACCCCGGCGGAGGCCGGGGTCCAGTAAAATCAAATAGTTCTGGATTCCGGCCTTCGCCGGAATGACGGGGTAGGGACTTTTTACGAGTACATCAATTTTTATTTTTAGAAAATAGAAAATATATCAGAGTTAATACGGTAAAGTAACGTCAATTATTCCATAACTGATGTTTAACTGGACAGCAATAATGATAATTACTAACAAATCGCCAGGAAAAATTTCTTATAGTGGTTTGGGAGAAAAACAAGTTAATACTTTGCATCAACTAATTACTAACTCTCTTTCATCTAAACCTTTCATATTAATATCAGTAGTTGGCAATAAAGGTATCGGTAAGTCTTTACTTGGTAAATATTTTCGTAACAAAGGTATTGGGGAAATTAGTCCAAAAAAAATTTCCGTCATTGATGATGATAATATGGCTGTAGATTTTCTTTGGTTTTTCAGGCGCTGGAAAAAAATCCCTTGTGTTGGAATAGATGAATTGCAACCCTTTATGAAATATTGTAAAAAAAAATCTGTCCTTATTTATATTAAATCCAACCCCGAAGGTCGCATATCAAAAGCAGATATTGTTCTTCGTCTGACTACAGGAGAACAGGAAAGGCGGCAACGATTAATTAAACGAGACGGTCTGGAAAAAGGTACTTGGGAATTTATCAAAACCCAAAAATATTCCTCAGAGATAAAAATAGATTTCGATTATATTATGACAGCAATTATTTGAAACGACCTCATTAAGAAAGAGAGTTTATAATAATGAAAGAGGAAATATTGAGAATCGTTAAACACCCCATCACTTGGGTTTTTATTCTGGCCTTTGGAGTCCGCTTATATGCCTGCCTGGCTACAGCTATTGTCAATCCGGACGGGCTGATTTACATCTATCAGGCCCGGGCACTTTATTTCCACCAATGGTCTGAAATTTTAAATTGCAGAATGGATTATCTTTCTATTCTGCCGCCAATGATTTCAGGAGCATTTTTCCTATTCAAAGACTGGGTCATAGCCGCTCGTTTTATTTCTCTGATATTTGGCTTTGGAACTTTACTTCCATTGTATTTTCTTCTAAAACGTTTTTTTGATCAAAGGCTGGTAACACTTACGCTTCTTGTTTACGCGTTTATCCCTGCATTGGCAGAGCGTAGCGCCGATATCATTCGCGGCCCAATCTACTGGTTTTTTCTTTCCTGGGCATTCCTTATGGTGGTTCGCTACCTGGATGATCGTAAATCCATCAACTTTAACCTGAATCTTTTTCTAAGTTGCATGTTGTTTATTATAGCCGCTTGGGCTCGCATAGAGGCCTCTTTCTTTTTATTTATCACATTTATTTATATGATATTCACCTCCAAAGGGCATCGCATCAAAAACCTATTATCCTTCTCAGCACCAATCCTCGTGCTATCGGTCATAGGGAGTATAATTATAATCCTTCTGAATCTACCCTTAATAAAAATACTCCGCCTTGATATGCCTATTTCCGTTCTATCCGGATTTTCAACTGATTATAATACAATTCGTGTGGTTGTGGATGAGCTTGCTAAAACCCAGCCAAATATCAAGGTTAATCGATTTTTAGAACAAGCCAGCGATTTTGTTTGGATAGTTCCTCTGGGCCCTATGCTAGATACTCTGGCTGAAAAATTTTTCTATCCGTATGTGCTAATTTTTTTTGCTGGTTTTTGTGGATTACAAAAAAGAATCCAAGAAGATCGACGTATTATTTACTTTCTATTTCTATGTATCAGCGTCTTTTTCATGCTATATATATTTACTTTATCTCGTTGGTATATGGAAGATCGTTTTTTAAATAACCTGATTCTGCCAGCGGTTTTATTTGTCGGCTTTGGGATTGACAATTTGTATCGGTTTTTCCGCAAAAAATTCGACTTACAAACCAAAACAGCAATTATTATAATATTAACAGTGATTTTGGGGTTCGGTCTTGGCAAAAACCTGAAGCCCAGATATGCGGAAAAAAAGATATTTCCTCAAATGGCAAGGGAAATCATTCAACGTAAATCTCCGGGGGAAACTGTAAGAATCGCGGCAGGCCCTTCGAATGCATATAATTGGATTTTTTTCTACGCCAACCTAGACGTTCCTGCCGCTCTTTGTGATAAACACATGTTGTTTCCAATTCCAGAAAGCTATGAACAGTTTTTGTCAGATATGAAACACCAGAATATCCGTTATGTCTTATGGTCGCAAAAATCGTGGCCTCAAGAGCAGTTTAATCTAATGAACTCCTCATTTCAAAATGACTTCAATGTAATAGGGAAATGGGACTATGATGAAGGGAAAAAAACATTTCTCTTGTTATCCAGAAAATTTTAGCGTACGAAATGTGCCCAGCACCATGCTTCTTGTATAACCAAAATAATGTTACAAATACCTACTAATGTGGATGGTATCCGGCGCCTGCTGATACGGTCCACCAACTGGGTCGGCGACGCCATCATGACCACCCCGGCGGTGCGGGTTATCCGGGACTGTTTTCCCGGGGCGCGCCTGAGTATCCTGGCCAAGCCTCTGGTGGCGCCGGTTTTCGCAAACAGCCCCCGGATTGACGAGGTGCTCATTTACGATGACGGCGGTCGGCACCGGGGAATTTCCGGGAAAATCCGTCTGGCCCGGGACCTGCGGCGATACCGGTTTGAAGCCGCCCTGCTGCTGCAGAACGCCTTTGAAGCGGCCTTTATCACGGCCGCCGCCCGCATCCCCGTCCGGGTCGGATACGACACTGACGGCCGGGGCCTGCTGCTGACCCACCCCGTCAAAAATTACCGGCGGTACAAGCAGGGGCATCACGTGGACTATTTTCTGAGCATCGTGGAGCAGAGCCAATTCGGAAACCACTGCCCGGCCGGCCGGCGCGAACTGGAATTTTTTACCGGCCAATCTGATCGACAGGAAGCCGGGCGAATCCTGGCCGAAAACAACCTGACCGGCGCCGGACTGCTGGGCCTCAGCCCCGGAGCCACCTTCGGACCGGCCAAGCAATGGCCTCCGGAACGGTACAGTCAACTGGCGGATGAATTGTTTCAGGAGGCCGGCTGGCAGACCATGATTCTGGGCGGGCCGGGCGACCGGGCCACCGCCGCGGCCATCGCCAACGGAATGAAATCGCCGGTGATTAACCTGTGCGGCCGGACCAGCCTGGGGCAGGCCGCGGCCCTGATGGAACGCTGCGGCCTGTTTGTTTCCAACGACTCCGGCCTGATGCACCTGGCCGCCGCCCTGGCTGTGCCGCTGGTGGCTGTGTTCGGTTCCACCAGCGCCGAGGCCACCGGCCCCTTGAGCGACAACAGCCGCGTCGTCCAGGTGGACCTGGACTGCCGTCCCTGCCTGCAACCGGAGTGTCCCCGCGGCCATACGGCCTGCCTGGAAAAAATCAGCGTCAACATGGTCAAGGACGCCGTCCAGGAGGTGCTGGCACCATGAATATCCTGATCGTCAAACTGAGCGCCATCGGCGACGTCATTCATACCCTGCCCGCGGCCAACAGTCTCCGGGAACATTATCCGGAGGCGCGCCTGACCTGGCTGGTGGAAGAAGCCGCCGCGCCGCTGATTTACGGTCATACCGCCCTGGACCGGGTACTGGTCTCACGGCGCAAAACCTGGCTTAGGCAGATTCGCTCCGGCGCGGCGCCGGAGGCCATCCGGAACGCCCTGGCTTTTATCCGTCAATTGCGGGACACCCGCTATGACCTCATTCTCGATTTCCAGGGACTGCTCAAAAGCGGCCTCCTCATCGGCCTGGCCCGGGGCGGCCGTAAAATCGGTTTCGGCCGGGGCATGCAGCACCAGGAACACAGCTATCTTTTTTTAAACGAACGCCTGCCCGCCGTCAGCATGGAAATCCACGCCCTGGAAAGAAATCTGCTCATGCTGGAACCGCTGGGAATAACGACCTCGACCGTGAGCTATCAACTGCCCGTGACCGGGCCGGACAGGGACCAGGCGCGGCTGCTGACCGGCCACGCGGCCGGGGAACAAGGCGGCCGGGTGGTGGCCATCAACCCGGTGGCCAAATGGGACACCAAGCTGTGGGAGACGGATAAGTTCGCGCGCCTGGCGGATATCCTCGGCCAGCGGGGATGGAAAATCATTTTTACCGGCGACGGGAACGACCGGGAAGTTGTCGATCAAATCAGAGCGGCCATGCGGCAGCCGGCCGCCAACCTGGCCGGCCGGACCACCCTCATGGAACTGGCCGCCCTGTATGAACAGGCCGACCTGGTCATTTCCACCGATACCGGCCCCATGCACCTGGCCGCGGCGACAGGCACACCGGTGGTGGCGCTGTTCGGCCCCACCGCTCCCTGGCGGACCGGCCCTTACGGCGACCGACATCAAGTTGTCCGGAGGCCGCTGTCATGCAGCCCCTGCTACCAAAGAACCTGCCGGACCAGGGAGTGCCTGCGCTCCATTACGGTTGAAGAGGTTTTAGTGGCGGTAGACGAGCTGAACGGCCGGCTGGCCGAAACCTGAGCCAGGGGCGGTAACCGCTTTGGCCGCGCCAGGCCGGCGCCGTCCGCCCGGCGGCGGTATCAGCCCCTTAATCAGCCGGCTCAATGACCGCCGCACTCATGATCGCCGTGACCGCCGGCGCAGGCGTTATCACCGGTGGCCAGGCTGTCGACCAGAAAATTCTTAACCAGGACTTCCGGATCCTCCACCGGCGCGCCGGTCACCACCTGGATACCCGCCTGTTGAAAAAGATCAATGGCCCGGTGGCCCATGCCGCCGGCAATGACCACGTCAGTACCCTGATCATGCAGCCATTTCGGCAGAACTCCTGGTTCGTGGGGTGGCGGCAGGAGGACCTCCTTGCTGACAATTTCATTATTGTCCACTTCGATCATGGCAAATTCCTGGCAGTGTCCGAAGTGAAGGGTAAGCTTTCCTCCTGCCATTGGTATCGCGAATTTCATTGCTGGTTCTCCGTTTTAAATTGTTAAAGATTCTTTGATTATCATCCAATATCCTTCAAATCCATGAATCGCGCCACATTTTTCCAGACTGACCGGATCGCCCCGGCGGCCGGCCCGTCCGAAAACTTCACCAGGCATGTCCGGGCCACCATGGCGGCGGTCATATCCTTGTCATACGGAATATCACCCGCGTAAACCATGTCACTTTCGCGGGCGTATTCCCGGATGTTTTCCGACATGTCCGGATTAATGTCCCATTTATTGATGCAGGCCATGGCCGGAACTTTCAGAAACCGCGCCAGTTCATTGACCCGTTTTAAATCGTGCAGCCCGGACAGACTTGGTTCGGTGATGACCAGAACCGCGCCGGATCCGGTCAGGGACGAAATGACCGGGCACCCTATACCGGGCGGTCCATCGACCAGGAGCAACTCCCGGCCCTCGGCCTCGCCCATTTCCCGGGCTTTATTGCGAAGCAGGCTTACCAGCAGACCGGAATTCTCCTCGGCTATGCCGAGACGGGCGTGAATCATGGTACCGTAATCAGTATCAGACACAAACCATTGACCGCATATCTGCTGCGGAAAATCAATGGCCCCGGCCGGACAGAAGTAAACACAGACCCCGCATCCTTCACAGGCGATCTTGTCCACCACAAAATCCGGACTGATGGCGTCAAACCGGCACCGCTCCCGGCAGTCACCGCACTCGGTGCAGCGTTCCGGATCAATGACGGCGATAGAACCGCCGGCGAAATCAGTGGTCGTTTTTACTTCCGGCGGGATCACCAGGTGGAGATCGGCGGCATCCACGTCCGCGTCCACAATGACCTTGTTTTTCGCCAAAGCCGCGAACGAGGCCGTAATACTCGTCTTGCCGGTCCCTCCCTTACCGCTGATAATCGTCAATTCTTTCATAATAATAC